>JBCDIY010000037.1:0-8776 GCA_038748435.1 Pseudomonadota bacterium
ATTTTCTTTAACTTACTTTTCTCGCCTAATTCTACCACTCTTACTTAAAATTACTTTACCCGTATATTTTCCAAAAGTATAAGTTAAGGTGCCATTTTGGCTAGATAACTTACCATTGCTAGCAAAACGAATTAAAAAATTGCGGTTGAACTGCCAATGTCCTTTATAATCGCTGGAATAGACTTTAATAAGCTGTGACGGCTGTTCTACGACATCTACTTTATCTGCAAGAAAAAATAGTATCCACGATCGATTGATCTGTGCATTACAGTGCTTTCTATCTAAGCTGGCACAAAGTACGGTACTACGGCCTGAATGGATTGCGCTCGATCTGGCAAAATCCAAAATAGATTGCATTTCTCTAACATGCAAATCTACGATATAGCGCGCATATAAATAATGCAGTTTTGGTAAGGAAAACAATGCCACCGCTGCAATAATGATGAGAACGACAATCAATTCGATTAACGTGAAAGCTTTAATTACGATATTTTTTTTTATTTTCATGACGTATAAATTAACCGCTGTTATGCTTCGCTTAACACCAGCTACAATATTATCAGACAATGCCAAATTGACTTTTTAATAATTAACTAACAGGAATATGCTTTAAATTTTTACCTGCAACACCCTTTCGCTGCGCATAATCTAATGGCTTACAGTGGGTTTCTTTAAGAAAGAAAGAAGCTAACAATGCAATGACTAAAGCAATGGGTAATAAAATTACTGCTGCTTCATAATCAGCTGCAGAGTAAAATGGTGTTCCATGCAGATAAACACCAGACCAATGCCAAACTAACAGCTTGCCGACTAAAGGTTGGAAAGCAGCGCCAATAATTACCGACGCCATATTAGCGAATGCCATAGATGTCCCGGCAATACGGTGTGGATTAATCTCTGAAGCAATGGCATAACCTAGGGCAAAACCACCGTTAAAAATTCCATATAAAAACATCAAAAGGTAAACCAAGATAAATGGCATCTTCGTTGCATAAAGCACAGTGACGAAAATGACTATGGTCATAGTTGCGGAAACATAGATTGCTGGTTTACGCCTTTGTATTCTATCAGAAATCCAACCAAACATCGGTGCACCGATGGCAAGACCAATAAATATCAAACCAACTGCGCTGGCTGCATTTGTAGTAGAAACATCATAGACTCTACTGATATAAGAAACACCCCAAAGCTCACCGAAACACGCAGTAGAGGCAAAAAAACAACCAATAAAAACAGCATTGATCCAACTATGCTTATTTTTTAACACAGTAAGTAGATTAGATAAGATATTACTTTCGCGTGATTGTTTTATCTTTTTTAACGGATAATCGGTAGGATAATCACGCACTAAAAAGCCAATTAAAATTGCTAATACAAAAAATATCATGGCGAAAATATAAATGGTATTACGCCAACCTAAGTAAGTCATTAACAATGCCGTTGGCGCTTCACCAATAGCAGCACCGATCATACCAAGACCTTGAGTTAACCCTGCCATTAAACCAAAACGCTGTGGTGGAAACCAAACAGAAGCTAATTTGAGTGAACCAATAAACGCAAATGCTGCACTGAATCCCATTAAAAAACGCGCAACTGCAGCAATATAGGGCGTCGTTGCGCTGGCAAAAATCACACCGCCAATACCACAAATTAATGCCATCACCGTTAACAATCGATGCGGACCATAGCGATCAACCAACATGCCTACGGGTAATTGCATGCCAATATATGCGACATAAAAGAAAACAACTACACTACCTAATTCGGCTGCATTAATGCTAAATGCTCGCATTAAGTCTTGCGTCATTACACCAGGAGAAACACGAATAAAATACTCAGCGAGAAAAAAAGCAGCACCTAGCCCCCAGATTAACCACGGAGAACGTAAAATTCGATGTTTATGATGTTTCATAATATTCTTACTTCAAAAGTGGCGGAATACAAAGTAAACTAAATTGAAATGAAGTTATACAAATTTAATTTAGATATAAAAAAAGGAATTATATGCCAAAAAACTGCTCAAATGCAAGTATATCCGAAGCAAAAGCCTCAACTGTGAGTTTAATTCGGCGTGCTGCAGCGTTATTATACGATGGCCTTATCCTCTTTGCTATCATGTTGTTATTCACTGGCGTTGTTATTATTATTCGTCATGATAAAGCGATACCCCCCGAAAGCTTATGGTTTCAAGGTATTTTAATCGCAATCTGTCTAATATATTTTTGCTACTTTTGGATACGATATGGCCAAACTCTAGGCATGTTAGCCTGGAAAATCAAACTCTCACAGAAAAATGGCAATCCGATTCATTTTAAACAAGCAATTTTTCGATTTTTTCTCGCTTGTTTGAGCTTATTGGTGTTTGCACTGGGATTTATTTTTTGTTTATTCAACAAAGAAAAATTAACATTGCATGATAAGCTTCTGGGAACTAGAACATATTTTTACGACATTTAATCAATGAGCATTCTGAGCAGATTTTTGCTTAGCTTAGCGCCGCTAATTGAATAAATAGCAACACTTTTAACGCCGCCGCCGTAATAAAACAATTCCTAACACCGCAAAAAACAACGGTGGAATACTACCGGCAACGATACCGGGAATTTGATAAATTAAGCTAAAGGGACCGATAAATTGATTCACGATATAAAATAAAAAGCCCAAGCTGACGCCAAATAAAATTCGCATCCCCATGGTTACGCTACGCATGGAACCAAACACAAACGGTACAGCGAGTAAGATCATCACCATCATCGCAACTGGTGCAAAAACTCGCTTCCAAAAATTCAGTTGATATTTTGCTGGGCGTAGTCCATTAGACTTCAAATATTTTATATAAAGATATAATTTTGGCAACATCATATTGCGTGGCCGTTCACTGGAAATACTTAACAATTCTGGATCGACTTTGACCGACCATTTTATTTTTGGCTTTGTTTGCGTAATGGTTTTGTTATTTTTAAACACTGTCTGTTTGACATCATATAAATACCAATGACCATGGATATACTCGCCTTTGCGTGCATGTAAACTGCGTAGTAAGTTATTGTTGTTACCAAATTCATAACTCATTAAATCTTCAATAGTATCGTTGTCAATCACACGTTGAATATAAATAAAATTGTGCCCCTCACGCAACCAAACCCCTTGCACGGTATTAATGGCTGCGGTACCACTTTTATCTACCGCACGCATGACATTAGCAATGTGTTCTGCTTTAGGCGCAATCCCTTCACCGATGATAATTGCCAACAACATCAATATAAAGGCTGCTTTTAATACTGCCAAGGTAATTTGGCTATTAGAAAAACCTGCGGCGCGCATCACTGTTAGTTCACTTTGTGACGCCAACACACCGAGCCCTATCAAGCTACCGACTAGGCCTGCCATTGGGAAGAAGTTATAAACTTGAAATGGCATGTCTAACATGACGAATTTAACTGCTTCCCATAAAGTGTAATTTCCGGTACCGATATCAGAGAGTTGATCGATAAACGAAATCAACATTTCCAATCCCATCAAAATCAGAATGACGATTAAAACCGCACTTACAACGGTATTGCCAATATAGCGATTTAAAATCTTCATGCTTGTGCTCGTCTCATTTTATAACGTTTCAAATAACCGCCGCGCCATAGATATACCGTTAATGCGACTAAAAATAAAAATCCATGCAGCCACCACAAGCCGATATATGGCGATAACTGACCTGAGGCAATCCAATCACGACTGACAAAACTCATATTGGCATAAAAAATGTAAAACAATACTGAAGGCAAAATCGCTGCATAGCGACCTTGCCTGGGATTCACATAACTCATAGGTACAGCGAAAAAAGCCAATAGTAAAACTGAGATGGGTAATGAGATACGCCATTGTAATTCTGCCATGGCGTCTTTATTACGATCACGCTCACGCCATAACTGCGACATCGTCATAGTCTCTGGTTTTTTAGCAATGACTATATTTTGTTTGGTAATACCATAATTTACTCGAGAAAATTTTTGTTGTTGAAATTGTAATTGTCCTGGCATACCTTTATAACGCACGCCATCTTCAATAACCATCTCACTATTACCAGAATCGGGATCATAAAATTCATAGCCTCGTTTTGCCGTAACAATGTCCCATTGGGGTTGCTTCGATTTAACTTTATCTAGCTGGGCAATAAAAATATTTTGAAAATGTTGTCTATCACGTGACATAGAACCTAAATAAAAAACTTGTTTACCACCATGTAAACTAAAAAATCGCCCAGGAAACATCGTTTCAATTAATGGTGCGGATTTTGCTTGGGCGAATAAGTTTTTTTGCGCTAACATCACTCGGGGTGATATCCACATAGAAAAAACTCCGACGATTAACATAACAACCACAGCCATTTTCATTGTCATCGATAACAATTGCTCTTGACTAATGCCACAACTCGAAAGTACGATCATTTCCCTATCGGTATACAATCTGCCATAAGCCAGCAATATTGCCAAGAAAAATCCAATAGGTAATAACAACCCCAACAAGTAGGGTAATTGCAACATCATCAAATGCAGTAGAATTTTGGCAGCAAAACGGCCGATAGCTGCGTCACTCAGGTAATGCACGAATTGCGTGCACATAAAGATCATGACTAACAAAGTTGTCGTGGCTAATATAGACAAAGTAATTTCTTTCAATAAGTAACGAAATATGATCATAGTCGATTGAGTCAAAATCCTAAAAAATGTATTATCATATATTTAACATCATTTGTCTTGAGGTAACCAATGAAATTTAGCGTAACCACGAAATCGGTGCTGGATATTACAGCGGATTGTATAATTATTGGACTATATGAGAACCAAACTCTAACTGAACAGGCCAAAGAAATTGACAAAGCTACGGATGGGCTTATCCGCAAGATCCTCAAACGTGGCGATATCAAAGGTGAATTGGAAGAAACCCTACTATTACATAATGTGCCTAACATCAACATCGACCGCATCTTGCTAGTGGGACTCGGCAATAAAGCAAAGTTTAGTGAATTTGCGTTTCGTAGAACACTGCAGACGATCGTCAATCAATTGAAATCCCTTGCTTGCAAAAAAGCCATTCTCACGGTCGCAGAAATTGCTTGTAAAAAACGTCATGCCCATTGGAAAGTACGTCAAGCAATTGAATTTATCAGCACGCTTGAATATCAATTTGATGCATTCAAAAGCAAAAAAATTCCTAACCATAGTTTAAAAGAAATTATTTTTACCATTTACCAAGGTGCAGAAGCGCAAGTTAAGCAAGCGTTGAAAGAAGGTGTCGCTATTACCACCGGCATGGCATTAACAAAAGATTTAGGTAATACGCCAGCAAATATTTGCACCCCGGCTTACATTGCCGAACAAGCGAAAAAATTAGTGCGCGGTAATAAACAAATGAGCATTAAAGTTTACGATGAACGCACCTTAGAAAAAATGGGTATGGGTGCTTTTAATTCGGTTGCCAAAGGTTCACAACATCCAGGCAAGATGATCGTCATTGAATACAAAGGCAACCGCAAAAAAATGCAACCACATATTATCGTTGGTAAAGGCATCACCTTTGATACCGGTGGGATATCGCTCAAACCGCCCGGTGCGATGGATGAAATGAAATACGACATGTGCGGTGCTGCGAGCGTTTTAGGCGCATTAAAAGCGGTTAGCACCTTAAACTTACCGGTATATGTTGTTGGTGTCATCGTTGCGGCAGAAAATATGCCCTCTGGTAAAGCGAGTAAACCGGGTGATGTCGTTAAAACCCTTTCTGGCCAAACCGTGGAAATCCTTAATACCGATGCCGAAGGTCGTTTAGTCTTATGTGATGCTTTGACCTACATAGAAAAATATAAACCGCAGTCGGTCATTGATATCGCCACTTTAACTGGTGCTATTCTCGTCGGCCTAGGCACCTTCCCTTCGGGTTTATTTGCCAATGACGACACAATCGTTAAAGCTATAGAAACAGCAGCGGATAAAAGCTACGACCGTGTTTGGAACATGCCGATGTATGATGATTATCAACCGTTATTAAAAAGTAACTTTGCTGATTTTGCTAATATCAGTGGTGGCCGTTACGGTGGCAGCATCACTGCGGCTTGTTATTTATCGCGCTTTACCGAAAAATATAAATGGGCGCATTTGGATATTGCTGGCACTGCTTGGATATCTGGTGATAAGAAAGGTGCAACTGGCCGCCCAGTGCCGCTATTAACGCAATATCTGATTGATGCGGCAGAATCTGCTTAATCATGCGCGTAGATTTTTATATTTTAAACGATGCCACCCCCCAGCAGCGCTTTGCTTGCCGGCTTTTAAATAAGATTTACCATCAGAGCGAAAAAGTTTCGGTATTGTGCACCCAAGATGAAATCCGTTCTTTTGATGATTTACTTTGGCAATTCGAAGACATTAGCTTTATCCCGCATGATCTAGCCGAAAATCATAACGAGCAAAGCCCTATTACTCTAGCTACTAGCTTGACACAAATTTCTGACCGTAAACTCTTACTTAATTTGACCGCAGAAACGATCAGCGAAGGTTATGAGCGCGTCATCGAAATTGTTCCTAATGATGAAACGCAGCGTCAAGCTTCACGCCAAAAATACAAACAATACCAAGCCATTAAAGCCGATATTCATATTCATCAGTTGTATTAACTAAAGCTGTAAAAAACTTTACGTCTTGAGCGTACCGAAACTCATGCTGATTTATTCTAACTAAGCAATTTACGCTTACGCCAAACTAGCGTAAAATACGCTTTTTAGCTAACAAATATATATCATGGATAAAACATACGATCCGCAAACCATTGAAGCGAAATGCCAAAAGCTCTGGCAAACGCATGATTTTTATCAACCGACTGGCTCAGGCGAAGCTTACTGTATTATGATTCCACCACCGAATGTCACCGGGCATTTACATATGGGCCATGGCTTTCAATACAGCTTGATGGATGCTCTCATTCGCTTTGCGCGCATGCGCGGCAGCAAAACACTTTGGCAAGTCGGCACTGACCATGCGGGGATTTCCACACAAATGGTGGTCGAAAGATTATTAGCTAAAGACAATATTAAACGTACTGATATCGGCCGTGAAGCATTTACCGAAAAAGTCTGGCAATGGAAGGAACGCTCTGGCAATACCATTACCAAACAAATGCAAACCCTGGGGATTTCAGTTGATTGGTCACAACAACGCTTCACTTTAGACGCTGATTATCAACACGCCGTGCAAGAAGTATTTATTCGTTTATATCAAGAAGGAATCATCTATCGCGGCAAAAAATTAGTAAATTGGGACCCAAATTTCCAAAGTGCAATTTCGGATCTAGAAGTGATATCGACGGAAGAAAACGGTAAACTTTGGCATATTCGTTATCCAATTGTTGGCACCAGTGAATATGTAGTTGTCGCAACCACGCGTCCGGAAACCATGCTCGGCGACGTTGCCGTTGCCGTCCATCCTGATGATAAACGTTATCAACATTTAATTGGTAAACAACTACAATTGCCTTTGACTGAGCGTACTATTCCAGTCATCGCTGATGATTGTGTCGAACAAGACTTCGGTAGCGGTTGTGTCAAGATTACCCCAGCGCATGATTTCAATGACTATGAAGTTGGCAAGCGCCATCGATTAGCGTTAATTAATATTTTTACTCCAGATGCTAAGATCAATGAAAACGCACCCAAAATTTATCAAGGTTTAGATCGCTTTGTTGCGCGCAAACAAATCCTTGCAGATTTGACCAAAGCCAATTTAATTGAAAAAATTGCCGATCACAAACTCAGTGTGCCACGTGCCGATCGTGGCAACACCATTGTCGAACCTTATTTGACTGATCAGTGGTTTATGCAAATGGATGGTTTAGCTCAACCTGCTTTAGACATAGTGCAACAAGGTAAAATTGAATTCTTCCCAGCACAATGGCAAAAAACTTATAGCCAATGGTTAGAAAACATCGAAGACTGGTGTATTAGCCGGCAACTTTGGTGGGGCCATAGAATACCTGCTTGGTATGATTCATCCGGCAAAATTTATGTTGGCAGCGATGAAGCTAGCATTCGGCAACAATATAAACTCAACGATGAAATAAAATTAACCCAAGATGAAGATGTGTTAGATACCTGGTTTTCCTCAGCGCTGTGGCCGTTTGCCACTTTGGGTTGGCCACAACAGACTGAACGTTTAAAAACCTTTTATCCCACCAGTGTATTAGTGACAGGATTTGATATTATATTTTTTTGGGTCGCTCGCATGATCATGTTGGGACTTAAATTTATGGATGAAATCCCATTTAAACAGGTCTACTTCACCGGTTTAATCCGTGATCATGAAGGCCAGAAAATGTCAAAAACTAAAGGTAATGTCATCGACCCGATGGATTTAATCCACGGCATCGATTTACCGCATTTAATTGAAAAGCGCACCTTTGGTTTGATGCAACCGCATTTAGAAAAAACTATCAAAAAACAAACAGAAAAAGAATTTCCCCAAGGCATAGACGCATATGGTACCGATGCCGTGCGTTTTAATTTCTGCGCTATCGCTACTACAGGCCGCGATATTCGTTTTGATGTCAACCGTCTTGAAGGTTATCGTAATTTCTGTAATAAATTATGGAATGCTGCACGCTATGTATTAATGAATTTAGACACTGCAGTTTTATCTAGTGAAGTGCAACCAGAATTTATTACAGAAATTACGATAACCTTCAAGACGGTTGACATCAAAACGAATATCGCGGCCTGTAGTAGCGATAGCGC
>JBCDIY010000038.1:0-8712 GCA_038748435.1 Pseudomonadota bacterium
AATTATTACAGCAATTAGGTGCAGATATTATTCGGTTTGAATATTTACGTGAGCCTGCTGATAAGTCTATTTCGTTTGATTTAAATCATTTAAATGTAGCAAGTGATGATAATCCGTTATATGTGGTTTATCATGCTTATGAAATTCTGCAAACTATTTTTGAACAAATTAAATTACGCAAATTAAAATGGGACAAAAAGAAAGGCTTAGCCGGATTACATCACCTTACTTATGATCATGAAAGAACGTTATTAACTGATTTAGTACGCTACCCTGAGCAACTTCAGTTAGCTCAAGAAACACATAGCCCAACCTATTTAGTTAATCATTTAACAGATATTGCAAAAGATATGGTGGCTTACTATCATGCCCACCAACTGATTGATATCGAAGACAAGGTGCGTCACGCACGCTTAACTCTAATCGCATGTATCAAGCAAAATATGGAGAATATTGCGGAATTACTTCATTTAGATTTAAAAACAAAACCATTTAAATAAATTAAATATTATTATGGCAAAAGACTATGCGAGAAACGCGCGACAAGCGCGAAAAAAAATTGAAAAAAATCAACAGAGAAAATGGACTGCAGCGTTTGTTTTAATCATCATCTTATTAGCAAGCCTTATCTATACACGCATTTTGCATCATCGAGAACTAAAACAAAAACATTTAAAGCAACACGCAACTAAGACAAAAATTATTAAAAAAACCCAACCCAGTTTTGATTTTTATCAAATTTTACCGAAAATGACAGTGCAAATTGACAAATCGGAAACAACCCAACTTAAACAAAAAGTCCCTAGCAAGAAAATCTATTATATTCAAGTTGCAGCATTTAAACGCCATAAAGATGCAGATAAACTTAAAGCGACACTATTATTACAAGGGTACAACGTTAAAATTAAAACAGATAAATCAAAAAATAGCACTTGGCAACGGGTACTGACAGGGCCGTATGCCAATTTTGCTAAAGCCAAGCTAGCAAAACAAAAATTAGCACAAAACCACTTTCGTGGTTTAATTCTTGCTATTGGCTTGAAATAAGTTAAATTAACCCCATATATGTAGATTGTAATTTTAATCCTAGGAGTCAGATTGTGGAATTTCACGGTACCACTATTTTATCGGTACGACGTAACGGTAAGGTCGTGATCGGTGGCGATGGCCAAGTTTCCATGGGGCATACAGTGATGAAAGGTAATGCCCGTAAAATTAGACGCTTATATAAAGATAGAGTGATCGCGGGTTTTGCTGGTGCAACTGCAGATGCGTTTACTTTATTCGAAAGGTTTGAAGCTAAATTGGAAAAGCACCAAGGCCAGTTAACTCGCGCGGCGGTTGAGTTGGCCAAAGATTGGCGTATGGATAAAATGCTCAGACGTTTGGAAGCATTATTGGCAGTGGCTGATTTAAAAACATCATTAATATTATCTGGCACCGGTGATGTCATTGAACCTGAATATGATTTAATGGCAATTGGTTCCGGCGGTCATTATGCTCAAGCTGCTGCACGTGCTTTGCTGGAACATACTAAATTAGATCCGAAAAAAATTGTTGAAAAAAGTTTGAATATTGCTGCGGATATTTGTGTTTATACGAATCATCATATCGCAATTGAAGAATTAGTCGCAGAAAAATAATACCCAGAGGTAAATATGAACATGCAGGTCATGACCCCAAAAGAAATTGTCTCCGAATTAGATAAGCATATTATCGGCCAAGAAGATGCAAAACGCGCTGTTGCGATTGCATTGCGTAATCGCTGGCGCCGTGCGCAAATCGAAGATCCGATCATGCGCAATGAAATCCTGCCAAAAAACATTTTAATGATTGGTCCAACAGGTGTTGGTAAAACTGAAATTGCCCGTCGCTTGGCCAAGCTCGCGAAAGCACCGTTTATAAAAATTGAAGCCACTAAATTTACCGAAGTTGGTTATGTTGGGCGTGATGTTGAATCGATCATTCGCGATTTAGCTGATATCTCAGTCAAATTAATGCGTGAAGAAGCCATGACTAAAGTCCGTGGTTTAGCTGAAGAAGCTGCTGAAGAGCGTATTTTGGATGCGTTATTGCCACCTGCACGCCAAGCCGGTTTTGTTGGCGAACCTAAAGCGGCAAGTAAAGAAAAAGATACTCACGCGCGTCAAGTTTTCCGCAAAAAATTACGTGAGGGTGAATTAGACGATCAAGAAATCGAGATCGAAGTTTCAGCCACTCAAGTCGGTATTGAAATCATGGCGCCTCCAGGTATGGAAGAAATGTCTAGCCAGTTACAAAATCTATTTCAAAATATCAGCAGTGATAGAACAAAATTGAAAAAAATGCAGGTTAAAGACGCCATCAAGATTTTACGTGAGGAAGAAGCCAGTAAATTGGTGAATGACGATGAAATTAAATCCAAAGCTATAGAAAACTTGGAACAAAACGGCATTGTATTTTTAGATGAAATCGATAAAATTACCCGACGTGAAAATGCCGCAGGAGTCGATGTATCGCGTGAAGGTGTGCAACGTGATTTACTCCCATTAGTTGAAGGTTCCACGGTGACGACAAAATACGGCATGGTGAAAACCGATCATATCTTGTTTATAGCTTCTGGGGCTTTTCATTTGGCTAAACCTTCGGATTTAATCCCTGAGTTACAAGGCCGTTTGCCAATTCGCGTAGAGTTGCGTGCCTTAACTACCGAAGATTTCGTGCGTATTTTGACTGAGCCAGATGCCTCACTGACGGAGCAATATACTGCATTAATGGCGACCGAACAGGTAGACTTGAAGTTTGCTAAGGATGCAATTGAACGCTTAGCGCATATTGCTTGGCAAGTGAATGAAAAAACAGAAAATATTGGTGCTAGGCGCTTACAGACAGTAATGGAGCATTTGTTAGAGAAAATCTCATTCGAAGCTTCAGATCGCCCAGGAGAAAAAATCAAAATTGATGCTAAATATGTTGATAAGCAATTGAAAGACCTGGCAGACGATGAAGATTTAAGTAAATTTATTCTGTAAGACATGAAAACACAACCGCAAGAAATTAAATTGTTACAAAAACAGCGTATGTTGTTTATCGATTTTGGTACCGAGCAATTTGAATTATCTTGTGAATATTTACGTATTAACTCGCCTTCGGCTGAAGTTCGTGGTCATGGCATGGATAATACGCAAAAGCCTAAACCTGCAAGCGGTAAATCGAACGTGAATATCATCAGCATCGAACCAGTCGGTAATTATGCCGTCAAACTAATTTTTGATGATGGTCATCATACCGGCATCTATAGCTGGGATTACCTTTATGAAATCGCCTGCAATCAACCTAAGGTGGATCCGTAGCCGGTGTGCAGCGTAGCGCAACACCGGGTGGCACTCTAACCAATTGATCTTAAAGTATTATTTAATATTGTAGGTTGGTTTGAGCGTAGCGAAGCCCAACAAATTGTGTGCAAGTAAGGTGTATCTGTAGCCGGTGTGCAGCTTCAGCGAAACACCGGAAAATATTCTAATCAATGGATTATGGTTGTTGTATAAATAGGATCTGTCATCCCCGCGCAGGCGGCGTTGTTGCATAAATCGGACTTGTCATCCCCGCGAAGGCGGGGATCCAGGAGAATCTATGAAATAGTGAGTTATTTCGTACAAACCATCCTTGGCGCCGACCTGGATTCCGGACATTTTTTGCTTTCGATGGCCAAAAATTCCGGAATGACAATAAATTGGTCATTTTTTGATTTACCCAACAACGCCACACACACAACGATTCACTGGCTAACATGAAAAAAATCATATTTTTCAGTAGCATAGCTGCATTAAAGCATAATATGTTAGAGATAAATTGTTGCGTTTCAATGCTCGCAACCTAACCTACGGATTTTAAGACAATTTTTATCTGTTATTTGAGTTAAAAATAATCCCAACATTTAAGCGTATGTTAAGATTAACTGGTTAAAATTAAATTAAGTAAAAAGATTTTAGTGTGAGGTTGTAATGCCAACAGAAAAAGGGGAACATGGCTCAAAAACCCGCAGCCTTATTACCAGGTTGTTTAATCGTTCCAATACAAAAGTCCCAGATGTCGAGATTTTAGCAGAAGAGTATGCTGACTTAATCAAACAGCTTCTTGGAAATGATAGTGATCCAAGATTGACAAAACAATTTAGTTATACTGGATATGATGTGATTGCGGCTGGTAGCGGAAGCGAGGGTGTGGGAAAAAAATTAGATCTTGGATATAATTCTGATTTACTGTGTTACCATTTAGATTTCCTTCTGCAGGAACGTAATAGACAAAATCAATCTTTAGAAACTTTAAACCGAGTAAATTCATTTGGTTCTGATGCACTAGTAGCGACTAACCAAGTTTTAGAAAATATCGAAATTCTCGATCGACACATCCACGATTTCATAGAACAAATATCAGTTACAGTCGATATAGATATTGAACAAATAAAGCAAAACAGGGGTATGACTGATCAGGGTCGACCTTCACTATTAAAATCTGTAGTAGAACTCAACATTAATAAATTAGAAGACTATAAAAAACACCACGAGAGTTCAATTAGAGCAACATTGAAGCTAGGCAAAGGACTTAACGTAAAACAGCAGAACATAAAAATTGAATCTGCTTCAAACCGAACTAACTGGAGAGAATTCGAATTACTTTCAAAGCAAGAAGCCATAGTGAAAGCAGACGAAAGAATAGGAGCTTCTTTTGATGATGAAGAAGCAGAACAATCTGACAAAGCTATACTTCGAGAAGCTCTGCAAGATGGTATAGAAATGATTTTTGATGGGACAATTAAAATTAAAAGTCAAGACGGAACAGCATATGACTTTGCAGATTTTCTTCAAGAGTATATTAATAAATATGAGGGTTTAAAAAATGCTCTTGCAGAACCAGACATAACAATAGAAGCAATTAAGACTTGCCTTGAAAAAAAATTGGTGCGAGACAAGAGTTATACTGAAGCAGATAGATTATTTACTGATCCTCAATTCAAAGCATTTTTAAAAGCAGCGATAATAAGTGCACTGCAGAATCAAATACTACTAAACCCAAATAGCAAAAAGGATAATGAGAGAAAACGCCGACTTGAAAGCAATATAAATGGTGAAATTAATACAACTATTGCCTTGATTATGCAAACAAAAACTTTTGCTGGAGGCCAATTAATCAGCAGTGGTATTTTAGCAAATAAAAAAATACAAGGTTTATTCCTCGATCGTATTAGTCAAATCTTATATGAAAATCCACCTACTCCAGCGCCTAACGTATTGCCCGAACAAGAAAAAGAGCAATTTAAACAGCATCAAGAACTAGGTAAAGCTTTGGACTCAACAGCTATAGATAATCTCAAATGGAATGATAATATTACTGAAGCAAAAAAGTTAACTAGTGTAGCAACGGAGCAGTTAACTTCAGCAGGTAATTATAACGAAATAAAGCCTAACCCATATCCTGAAACTGATTTATCTGAGCAGCTTAAAATTCTTAATGAAAAAAATTCAAAAGAAAAGATAACTGAATTCAATGACTCTAAGGCTGATGAAATTGGCAAAAAATTGGAGGAAATAGGAGAAACATATAACAGACTAGATCAGGCAGGAAACACAAAAAAAATTACGCAAACACAGTGTTCAGATGGAAGAAGGATATTATCATCCAACTTAAAAGTAGAATCAGAAGTGTTGCAAGCATTCATATCTATAGATTATGCAGCCTATATTACTCAACAAGTTAGTGAAATTTATCGAGTGCAAGATGCTGTTGCAAGAAAGAAATTATTTGAAGGATTATCTAAACAACTGAATACTACACTAGAAAAATTAAAAGATATACAAAAGATAATTGATACTTTTGCAGAATATGAATCCTTGAATCTACCTGATATCAATGCAATCAAACTGCTTATTACGACAAAAATTGAAGTTTTAGATGTATCAATAGAAGAAATTGGCAATATAAGCGGTTTTGATGAACATCATACTAAACAAATAGAAAATGGTTTTCAAACAATATCCAACACAGATCAATCAATGCAGCTTTTATTGGATAGCGCATCGAAATTGCATCTTGCAACAGAAAGCTATAGAAAGACTTTGAAATCAAGCAATCAGCGTCTTGGAGCGAAAAATAAATTTTTGAATGAAGAGCAATCGCTTAATAGTGTAAAAAATCAAACAGAAGATCTGCAAGCAATTGCTTTAGATGTTAAAACAGAGATGCAAGATTATATACAATCTGAAGCTGATTTTGTTAATGAACTTAATTCTTTGCAACCGCAAAAACATGTTACAGGAGCTTTCTATTTTGCTAAATTCTTATTTAAGAAAAATGGAAGTGAACAACAAAAATTTCAGCAAGAAGAAGAGCGATCATTAAACAATAACGATAGTGTAGGATTAGCAGTCCTCGTCCTCAATCAATTACTACAACATGTTAAATCAATCAAGCAAAATACAACAGATTTCGCTGCAACCAATCCACACGCTTTAAGTAATGATATTATTCACTTATTGGAAATACAAACTCACTTGGTCAGTTGGATGCATGCTTTGCAAACCGATTTGCAAATATTCAATTACACAGAAGGCAAGCCCGAATTATTCCGAACTATTCTATCTCAAATTAATGATGAATTACAACAACACTTTACAGAGCAGCTTGAAAAAAAGCAGCCAGGAAATTTTTCTGCTCATTACCAAACATTTTTAGCTTTTAAAGACACGTTAGATAATGCTTTTAATGCAGCCAATAATTTATTAGTTTTACCTATCAAAGCAGCTCCCACAGAAGAGGGTTTTAAGAATTTAAATAACCATATAGATATTGTTCTTAAACTTGTAGTGAATGAGATACCCAAAGCTGCCGAGCAACTAGAAATAGTCGCAACCGCACCTGTAAAATCAAAATTAACAGAGATTGAACAGAAAATTCCTGAAAATTATAATTTTGACAAAGAATCTTTGCAATATTTACTTGCAGTTGCCACAGAAATCTCAACAGAGATTGATGCATTATCACAACCATCATTAGATGATGAAACCCAATCTGCTAGCATTGAAGCTGATTTTTTGGTGCTAATGCAGACATTGGACGAGATTTTACAGAAGTACCAGGTCGCTAAGTTATGTAATAAACAAATCGATAAAAGTATAAATGCTAATCAAGATCTAGATAAAAAGTTATTAGAATTGAAACAGTTGCACGGCACGCTAGAGAATATTCATAAAATAATAGATACAATTGATGCTTCAATTACTAATGCTGTTTCTCCGACTGACGAAACAACTGCAATAAATGAACTGAAAACAAAATTAAACTCTGAAAGGTCTGTTTATCTTGATTCATCTAGAGAATTGCAGCGCTTTATTCACACATTTGAAATCTCTACCGACGATCTTAGGCCAGGTGTTACAGGGGAGTTAAATCAGTTTGTACAACGACTTGCAATTTTTGATAATGACACAAAAAAATTTTTCAATGGTATCTTTAGAGAGCACATTACGAACTTCGGGGAACTTCAAGCTAACCCAGATGTGCTAAATGCAGCTGGCACAATTACACAATTAATAGATGCTTCCAAAAACTTTTCTGTTGAGGTGCAAAAGATAATAGACATTTTTTCTAGAGTTCCAAATCCACAAGCTATTCAATCAGAATTAGAACTAGCTAAAGGGGCATTTGATTGTCAAGCTTGGTGGTGTAATGAATATGAACAGATGTATAAAAGCTTTGAACAGTTTATTCTCGATACAGAAAAAAAACATAAAGACGCCTTCCTTGGTGCTTTCGAAGCTGTTTTAGACCAACAAATCCAACCAATTAATGAAGCGATTACTAATCTTTCAACTGATCCAAAAGCAAACGTTAAGGAAATTGACCGATTGGTTGAGCAACTGTTCATATTGCAACAACAATTAAAAAATATTGCAGACAATTTAGTCCCTTTTGAATCGCAAAATAATGAATTGCAAGAATTAAAAAAGTTAGTGGAATCAAATATTGACGCAATAATCACTAAAATTCAGAATTTTAAGGCGGCTGTTGATTTCCGGAATAGTACAGACCAGCCAGATGTTAAAAGCAAGGTTGATTTTGATGCATTGTTAGACTTAGCTGAGTACAACTTGCAACTGAGTAAAACAATGTTAGCCCCCAGTGATCCAACTGATGTAGACACTAATTTTACTACGATTGAAGCGCAACACGGTGTAATATCTAAAAAATTAACGCAAGTTGCGCTCCAAATGGCACAATCTGCATGCTTGATTCCCCGTACAAGTGTTCCAGCGCCGACTACTCCACCAATTGAAGAGCCGACATCACCGAATACTCTTAGCGGTTTAAAAAAAATAATAGTAGGGAAAAAAGCTACACCATTTAATTTCCCAGAACACCGAGATAAGCAATTTCAAGACGTAAGTGATGTATTTGTCAGATTGGAAAAAGACTCTACTTCTTCAGAAAAACCAGAGGATAAGTTAGGTCGTCTCGCAGTGAATATTAATGCACAACTTGCTAGCGCAGCACGCATAGCGATTGCAGTAAATTTGTCACCTCAAGAAAAACAAGAAGCTATAGCAATAAGCCAAAATAATATTACATATTTAATCGAAGCAGCTGAGCAACTAATTAGTGCTTATGATGTGACAACATTAACTGCAGATGTCAATATAATAATTACAATAACAGACCAGAAACAAAAAAAACAAG
>JBCDIY010000039.1:0-8673 GCA_038748435.1 Pseudomonadota bacterium
AATATAATATCCAGCTCTCATTTAGAGATATTGAAATCAAGGATTATGGTTAAAAATTTAATAAAACTTTGAGTGTAATGTGCTTGTTCAAGACAGCAAATCTTTACAAATCGATGCCATGTCCTTATACATGATAGCGAAGCCCAACAAACCCATTGTAGCCGATGTGCAGCGCAGCGAAACAGCGGGATTTACTCTGCCTGCTACTATACGAGCGACTTATACTAACTTATAACTACTTATACTGAATATCAGCTATAACCAGTTATAAGTGGCTATAACCCATTATAACCTAGTATAAGTTGTTATAATCTTACATATAACTAATTGAAAATCAGGAGATATTGTCGTGGACCCTATTCAAAATCCGTTTTCTCCTGGTGCAGGTTTACCACCACCGCAACTTGCTGGTCGGGAGGCAGTTTTACAACAAGGCAATATATTATATGCTCGAGTGAAGCAAAATCGCTCTGAAAAAAGCATACTACTGACTGGTTTGCGTGGGGTTGGTAAAACAGTATTGTTAAATGAATTAGAGCGGTTAGCTGAAATCGCTGACTATCAGACGGTACTGATCGAAGCTCGCGAAGATAAAAATCTGAGCGAAATGTTAGTACCTTCATTACGTCACTTATTATATCGACTTGCAAGGCTAACCGGTACAGGAAATAAAGTTCGAAGAAGCCTAGCAGTATTACAGAGCTTTATCAATGCTATTAAATTCAAAGTAGGAGAAATTGAAGTTGGGCTTGATATAGAACCAGAAAAAGGCACTGCTGATAGTGGAGATTTAGAGACTGACTTAACTAGCCTGTTTATTGCAGTTGCAAGAGCAGCAGAAGAGAAGCAGACAGCGATTGCTATCTTAATTGATGAAATTCAATATTTCAATGTTAAAGAGTTGAGCGCATTAATTATTGCATTGCACCGTATGCAACAACGCCGATTACCATTAGTGTTGGTAGGTGCTGGTTTACCTATTTTACCAGGACTTGCTGGGGAAGCTAAAACTTATGCCGAAAGATTATTTCAATTTCCAGATATTGGGCCATTATCAAAGGAAGATGTTTATAAAGCTTTGCAAGAACCTGTGAAAATATTTAATGTAAAGTTTACAAAACCAGCATTGGAAGAAATTTTTCGATTAACAGAAGGTTATCCTTATTTTGTTCAAGAATGGGGATATCAATCTTGGAATAACGCAGAAAAATTCACTATTACTTTAGAAGACGTGCAAAGTTCTAGCATCAGTGTGATTCAACGTTTAGATAATAATTTTTTCCGTGTTAGATTTGATAGACTTGCACCGAGCGAGCGAAATTTCTTAAGAGCAATGGCAGAAATAAATATACGTTATAAACCAACGATTGAAATTGCAAAAATTTTAGGATTAAAAATCCATCAAGTGGGACCGGTTAGAGCAAAACTTATTAAAAAAGGTATGATCTTTAGCCCTGCTTATGGTGAACTCGCTTATACCGTACCACTTTTCGGTGAATTCATGCAGCGAGTCATGCCAAATTAAACCTCACTGTTTCAACTTCTGCAACATCGATTTGGCGCGAAAACGATCGTCGGCAGAAATTTTCTTGTCTTTCAATGCAATTTCAAGATGTAATTTAGCACCTAAAGGATCTTGCAGTATCTGGTAAAGCTTAGCTTGGGTAATATGCGATTCGGCCTCAAAGCCAGCGTGGGCTTGAGCTTTGGCTAAAGCGTAATAGATTCCTGTTTTGCTTCTGAATTGATGCAAATGGGCTTGTAAAAATTGCTTCGCTTGTTTTGGTTTTTTATTATCTATTAAGACATTGCCGTAGGCGAGAATAATAGGGTAATAGTCGGGTTGTAATTCGTAAGCTTGTTTAAAAATAGCAGCCGCTTGGTTTAATTGATTTTTACTTTGATAGCATTTGCCCAAAGTATATTGGAAGATAATTTCATCGGGTTCTTGGGCAATTAATTTTCGCAAGATTTTAATTGCTTTATTTGGCTGGCGTAGCTTTATAAACGCTAAGGCTTCACCATATTCATCGGCCATTTTGACATATTTATTTGCTTGTGTCCGACTATCCATGTGGAAATTAGCAAGGTTTTTATTGGGATTAACAGAAACATCAACTTCAATTTGCTTTTTTATGAGTAGAAAAGGAAAGGGCTCTTGGCGATATTTTTTCTTGGGGTAATCCAAAGCACGGTTTTCTGAATCAGAAATTCGCTCAGTACTATGAGGGTGAGTACGCAAATAAACCGGAATATCATTAGGAAAATAGCGTTCATTCTGTGCTAGGCGTTCAAACATCTTAGGCATTTCGAATGGATTATAATTAGCACGGTAGAGAATTTTCATACCGATACGATCAGCATCTTTTTCATGGGCCCGAGTATAATTTATTAAATTTTGCACGTAGCCGGCAGTCATGGCAGTGAAAGCACCGATGCCGGCGAGTGGATTGATAATTCCTATTGCAATCGCACCGATAGCACCGAGCAAATTAGGAATACGATTTTCTTTTGATAACGCTAACATGCGCATCAAATGTCGCTCTCTAACGTGAGCAATTTCATGTGCCAACACACCAGCAAGCTCACCTTCATTTTGGGTGATGCGAAATAAGCCAGTATTAACGCCAATATATCCATCGGGGCCAGCGAAGGCATTGACGGTGTCATTGGCTATCACAAAAAAATGTAACTTTTGTGACATTTGAGCTGCACGGCCTAACCGGTGGCCAACAGTTTGTACATAATCGACAACTACCGGATCATTTAAAAATAATTCATGTTTACGTAACATTGCCAAAAATTGTTTGGCGAGTTCTTTTTCTTGGGTTTGCGATAAGCTATTGACTGGCATCGAATTTGGATGATTAAAATTTTTCGCTAAACTATCGTGACGGTGATTTGCCCGCGGCAATTCTTTAGCTAACGCTAATCCTGGTGTGAGTAAAACGACAATAAAAATTCGAAGTAAATATTTCATTTGGCTTGCATACGTATAGCGCCATCCAGGCGAATGACTTCTCCATTTAAATATGGATTCTCAATAATATGTAAACATAATTTAGCAAATTCACTGGCTTGTCCCAATCTTTTCGGGAAAGGAATCATGTTAGCTAAACTTTCTTGAACATTATCTGGCATGCCACTCATCATGGGTGTGGCTATAATGCCAGGGGCGATGGTCATAACGCGAATACCAAAACGGGCTAATTCTCGTGCCAGTGGTAAAGTCATACCGACAATCCCTGCTTTTGAAGCACTATAAGCAGCTTGACCAATTTGCCCATCAAAGGCTGCGACAGAAGCGGTGTTTATAATTAATCCGCGTTCGCCATCGCTATTTACAGGTTGTTGTTCACACATTTGCGCTGCAGCCAGACGCAAAATATTAAAACTGCCGATTAAGTTAATCTCAATTGCTTTTTGGAAATTCGCTAGCGGCATGACACCATCACGGCCAACAACACGTTGTGCTGGCGCAATGCCAGCGCAGTTAACGCAAATACGTACCGGGCCTAATTTTTCTATAACTTGCATCAAGGCTTTTTCGCTACTTTCTGCATCACTGACATCACAAGTAATCGCATAGCCGTTGATTTCTTCTGCCAAGGTTATGGCTTTATCGATATTAATATCTAATAAGGCGATTTTTGCACCTTTGGCTGCGAGTGTTTTTGCTGTAGCAGCCCCCATGCCGGACGCTGCACCAGTAATAACGACAACAACATCTTTTAAATTATCCATCCTGAATCTCCATGGTATTTTTTTTCATAAGTTGTTCATTAAGTTGTTTGAATTTTTCGTGTTTACTGTCGCGTAAGCATTCAAACAAAATCATTTCTTTGGTAACTAATTCGATGCCGTGAGTTTGCATACGTTGCAAAGCAATATTTTTATCGATTTCATTACGTGATGCTATCGCATCCACTACCACATAAACTTGTTTGCCCAATTGTTTTAATTCAAAAGCAGTTTGCAATACACATACATGCGCTTCAATACCTGCCAAGATAAACTGTTTACTTTTATGTTGCTTAATTACGCTATTAAAATTGTTAGCTTTGACGCAGGAAAATGCTGTTTTAACAATGTGCGAATGTTGATTTGGCAATTGCTGCTTAATCGTGGCAACAGTTTCGCCTAAACCTAAAGGATATTGTTCTGAAAGTAGGGTGGGGATATTTAATGCTTTTGCCAAACAAATTAAAAAATTTAAATTTTGTGTCAGTTGATTTCGCGTTGGAATTGTCGGTAATAGTTTTTCTTGTACATCTATAATAGCTAGACTAACGTCATTGGCGTTAATTAACATGAAATTAATTTCCTTTTAAAGCATGATGATCTGGAATTAATAGTGCACCAGCAGTTTGCATTTGCTCAATAGCAGCTAGCGTTGTATCTGCTGCAATACCGCGACAAGCGCTTAGATTCACGATCACATTAAAACCAGCTTTTAATAGTTGCAATACCGATACCTTAACACAGTAATCTGTGGCTAAGCCACCAACGATGACGGTATCTACATGACGATTTTGTAGGAATTCGATTACACCGGTGCTGAGCTTTTCCTTGAAGTCATGATAACAAATGCCATACGGGTGCATATCTAATTCAATCCCTTCCCAGATAAAAAAATCATAATCGATAATTTTCGGTAAGCCTTCGAGCATTTCATGGCCTTTGCTGCCAACGATGGAATGGGCAACCCATTTAACATCCATGTTTTCCCCTGCAACAGGTTGCAATTGTTCCGTTGCATCTTGAGCAATCCATTTAGCTTGTGGATGGTGTGCTTCTTTGGAACCAATACGATATTGTGCGAATTCTGCTTGTTTATTTAACTCAGGAACAATTTGATCGCCTTCTGGTACCGGTAATTCATCAGGACAAGCGGGTGTGAAGGTTTTTTGTGTATGAATTTCTATGCTGGCAATCTGTTTTTTGGCCGGCAGTTGTATCATTTTTTACCTCTCTACTTCTCTTTTGTTTGGGATTATAGCATTTTAGCTAGGTGAATTATATATGAGATTGATGCAGAACTTGTTCGAACTTAGTTGCAAAGCTTAGTTAAAACTTGATTTAAGTGATTTAATGCATTGCGCAAATAGCTTATTTTTAAGTTTCAAAAAATTATCAATCTATTCAGTAGGTTAGATGAAAAAAGCTATATAGTAGTTCAATTTATTTCTTGTATTTTAGCAGTCAAAACTCTAAAAAACATTGTAATTTAGCATTTGCGATGCTAAAATGCAAGAAATACTGTATGGATAATATTATGTTTATTCGAAGCTTACAAAGACCTTTATCTTTCAGAAAGAGCTTTTTTCTTTTCGGGCCACGGGGTTCGGGTAAAATGCAATGGCTAAAAAGCAATTTGCCCAATGCTTTGTATTTTGATTTGCTAAAGGCGAAATGGCGAAACTTATTTTTAGCAGATCCTGAGGAATTAGCAAAACTTATTCCTCAAGGCTTTGATGATTGGATTGTGTTAGATGAAGTTCAGAAAGTTCCGAGTATTTTAGACGAAGTCCATAGATTGATTGAAACTTATAAATATAAATTTATTTTAACAGGCTCAAGTGCACGCAAATTGAAACAAAAAGAAGTGAATTTGTTAGCAGGTCGTGCTCGAACATATTATTTATATCCTTTGATTGCGACTGAGTTAGGCAATGCGTTTGATCTAAAAAAGTATTTATCTGTAGGTGGTTTACCCGAAGCTTATTTGAGTGCCGATCCTGAAGATTTTTTACATAGTTATATTTCAACTTATTTATATGAAGAAATTATACAAGAGAGTTTAGTGCGTAATTTGGAGAGTTTTGCACGTTTTCTACAGAGTGCAAGTTTAGCCCAAGGTAATGTCTTAAATATGTCTGCAGTCGCTCGCGATTGTGCAGTAAAGCAAAAAACGGTAATTAGTTATTTTTCTATCCTTGATGATTTACTTATGAGCTTCCATCTACCGGCTTTTACAAGGCGAGCTAAACGTCGATTAGTACAACATCCAAAATTTTATTTATTTGATGTAGGAATTTATCGCGCAGTTCGTCCAAGAGGTCTACTTGATAGTGTAGATGAGATTGATGGCGCTGCATTAGAAACCTTATTTCTACAGCATTTGCGTGCAGTGAATGAGTATTACAATCTTGGTTATCAGTTAAATTATTGGCGCACTAGTGATGGTAAAGAAGTTGATTTTGTATTATACGGTGAAAAAGGATTTTTTGCTTTTGAAGTTAAAAGAACTTCAAAAATACAACTTACGGATTTTAAAGGGTTAAAGGCATTTGCAGCAGATTACCCGGAAGCACAGTGTTACCTTATTTATGGCGGTACTGAAAAAGCAAGTAGGCAAGGTATTAATTTATTGCCCGCACAGAGCTGCTTAAAAGAATTATTGCAAATTTTGTCTTAAAACAAATGTTTGTCGAATCCGCATTGGGGCGAGTTCCCATCACTTTTCCGCCAGAAATAAAAATGCCCCCTTTAGGGGGCATTTTTATTTCTGGCGGAGAGGGCGGGATTCGAACCCGCGTGGGACAGTGAAGCCCCCATCCGATTTCGAATCGGCGCCGTTATGACCGCTTCGGTACCTCTCCAAATGATTCTATCAAACGAGTTTTATTGAATGATGCACGATGAATTCTAACACAGTCTGCAAGTGTGGGCGAGCGTTATAACAACCAAACTCTATACCTCTCCAAATGATTCTGCTAAACGAGTTTTATTGAATAATGCACGATAAATTTTAACACAGTCTGCAAGTGTCGGCGAGCGTTATAACAACCAAACTCTATACATTTCCAAATAAAAAAATATTAAATGAGTTTTATTGAATGATGCACGATGAATTCTAACACAGTCTGCAAGTGTGGGCGAGCCTTATGTCAAGCAAACTCTAACATAACAACCCAAATGTCTTCCTTAAAACTGGTAATCTTGTTAGGATAAAAACAATTCGCAATATAATCATAAGGAACTTAAGAGTATGAATGAAACTGCATTGTGGTCGTACTTTGCCCAAGCAAGTATGGTAGTAAAACTAGTCATGCTTATTTTACTTGCCGCTTCTATTTGGTCTTGGACCATCATATTTCAGAGATCTTTATTATTACGCAAAACTAAAGCGGCACTAAAACGGTTTGAAGAGGCTTTTTGGTCCGGAACTAATTTGACTAAATTTTATGCTGATCTTTCGCAGCGACGTAAATCACAATTTGGTTTGGCAGAGATTTTTCTTACCGGCTTTAAAGCTTTTGCGGATGCTAGCAAAACATCACAAGAAACGCGTTTAAAGCCGATAGAAACCAGTGAACGCATGATGCGGGTTGCGCAAACGCGAGAAGTTGAAAAATTAGAAAGCCATTTATCATTTTTAGCCACTATTGGTTCTACTAGTCCGTATATTGGTTTGTTTGGGACCGTCTGGGGCATCATGACTGCGTTTCATGCTTTAGGCAATGTTCAACAAGCCACGATTGCTATGGTGGCGCCAGGGATTTCTGAAGCATTGATTGCTACAGCAATGGGATTATTTGCCGCGATTCCGGCAGTAATTTTTTATAATCGCTTTGCCCAACAAGTGAATGATATTGCTAATCAATATGAATTGTTTAAAGATGAGTTAGTCGATGTGTTGTCACGTGAAGCAACGCCTAACCAAGATGGGTTAGCTGATGCATAAAATAAAAAGTCGCGCACGCTTAGTCAGTGAAATTAATGTTGTACCTTACATCGATGTCATGTTGGTGTTGTTAGTCATTTTTATGATTACTACACCCTTGTTAACTCAAGGGGTAAAAATTCATTTGCCCAAAGCACAAGCAAAGGCTATCAAAAAAACCCAACACCAGCCAATTATTATTACGGTAGATAAATTTGGTCGTTATTATTTAAATGTCGATGCACATCCCAATAAGCCTATAACTCCATCGCAACTAGCGATACGCATTGCAGCTGAGTTACAACTTGCACAAGAATCTAGGCAAAATCGTCAAGTATTTGTTAAAGGCGATGAAAATGTCGATTACGGCAAAGTTGTTCAAGCCATGGTGTTGTTGCAACATGCTGGGGTGAAGAATATCGGTTTGGTAACACAATCACTACAACCTACAAAAAAAATGGCGCAGAAAAAATAATGCAAGCAAATTATCGTTCAGCGTTTTTAGCCTCAATCATCTTCCATAGTCTAGTGCTGGGTTACTTTCTCGTCGCATTTAATTTTTCGAAACCAATGTTGCCGTATAAAACGCAAAAACAACCGACAAAAATCGTTGCAGCGACGACAATTGATCAATCTCAAGTGCTGCAAGAGGTCACTAAACTCAAGCAAGCACGCGCAGCAAAACGTCGTGCCGAAGATCAGCGTATTGCTAATTTGCAGAAAAAAGCGCGGCTAGCTAAAGCAGTCAGAGTTAAAGAACAAAAGCGCTTGGCACAAATCAAACGTCAGCAACAAGCTTTACAAAAACAAGCGGATAAAAAACTTTCCCAACTCAAAAAACAACAGTTAAAAACGCAGCAGCGCTTGAAAAAATTACAACAACAAACGCAACAAGCAAAACTTTCTAATAACAAAGCACGCGACCAATTAAAGCAAACGCAAAAGCAGTTTCAAAAAATTCAAGATAAGCGAGATGCACAAGCGTTATTGCAACAACAATTATTAGC
>JBCDIY010000040.1:0-8649 GCA_038748435.1 Pseudomonadota bacterium
AATACACTGTATAAAATTCTTTTCATTTTACTATCTTTTTACTTCGTAAATTCTGATAAAATATAGTTTGCATAATCTATTAAAAGCGCAACTCTTCACTTTTATTGATTGCTGTTACTGCAGGGTTTCTTTCACAATAAGCAATTGCTACGACGTCACCCTCGCCCAAACCTGCTTGACTATCAACAACTAATTCGGTGCGCCACTGATCTTCTCCAGGCACATCGACTGTAGAAACTCTAACTTCTCTAATCATTGAACTGTTACCGTTAAATTGCGCTGGTTTTAATTGATTCAAACTGGTATAGAGCTTGGCAGAGTAGTCACTTGGACAATTTGGCTTATCTATGACTTTACTTTCATTATGCGTCAAAGTAACGATACGTTTAATAATCGTGTCACCTTGTTCACCCCCACCTGCGATAGGAATATGATTGACGCTGGTCTGAACAACGCCTGAAGGTAGGTATTGTGCCATGGGCAAACGATTTGCTACCAGTTGGCCTTCATTACCATGAACACTGGGATTAGTCTCTAAAGCCAAAGTAAATAATCCATTGGGATTATTTCTATTTTCATCGGGTTGAACAATTGTATATTTAGTGCCAAATGGGCTGGTTTCACTTGCGGTTTCACGAAAACGGTCACTTAAATAATTAGCATCAACAAGGTCATTTAAACTCACAGGCCAGCTTGTATTTTGTGTGTAGTAAGCTTGCGCAGCTTGCAAAATTAATTGCATTTGTAATGCGGTTTTTTGCACGCGCATGGTTTTTAAATGTTGCTGATAAAGTGACACGCCACCTAACATAATCACCGCGATCACTGCTAAGGCAAACATCGTTTCTATTAAACTAAATCCAACTTGTTTTTTGTTTCTTTGCATGGCTAAACTCGACAATAATTAGGTTGAACATTCTCTTCGCTTAAATTTTTATACAGCTGTAAGTTGTTGCTCATAATCCACAGTGGGTTCTCGACTTTTTCTATCAACTGGTTGGGTAACCACTCCCATACCAACCGACCATTTTCAGCCGCAGTCGCGTTAACCGTCTCCACCAAATTTGCTGCTGAATATCTGGTTACTGCAGTTAGTTTTAGCATATGAATACCATCAGCATTTTTTATTATTTGAAATGAAAATGCATCCGCTTGATTTAACGCCCAAGGATTATAGATACTTGTTCTAAAACCTCCTGGAATAAAAGCAATGACATCTGCATAGCTTACGTTTTGCGTCGGTAAATCCACATTACAATGATGATAATAATAATCATTCAGCGCATGTCTTAAAACTGCAACACTATTTTTAAACTGCGTTTTCTCGCCCACCCAAACATAGTAACTATATAAACGAGCAGCGATAATTAAAAATACCGCTGCGATAAAAATCACAAAAAAAACTTCTAGGAGGTTAAACCCTCGTTGCAATAACACTACTAGGCAAATTGTGCTGTGAAAGTACTACCACCACAATTTACTGACTCAGTACCATCATTGCTTATTTGGTTTTGAAATTTTGCTAGCATATTTTGACAACCTTGCGCTGGCATATTATCCATTGTGATGGTAAAGTTACCGACTGTACCAGCGAGTGTAACATTCCCTCCCCATGGATTAGTACCTTGGCCAAAATTACCAGCAGCACCAAAATCACTTGGTAATAACCCAACATTACTTAACGTTGCAAAATCTACCGCAGTATTTTTAGGTTGTCCCGAAGCATAGTTTGCCACTGCTGCCCGTAAAGCTTGTACCATACTAATAGCATCATTGACTTGACCACTTAATTTGACCGTTTGATAGTAACGTGTCGCAACCACCCAAATGATTGCAATAATTGCTAATGCTAGAAATAATTCGATTAAGGTCAAACCCTTCGAAGTGAACTTTTTCATTATTTTCTCCATGATGGTAAATTTTTATAACGAATATAATTAAACATTATCTCAGTTAATTGGCAACTAATGCAAATCCGGTTGTGTATAAACCAAATACCAAAAAAATTGCCAATAAACCACTTAAACCCAAAACAATAATGCCAGCAATTTTACCAACTTTTTGTATCGTACGAATACTTTGTTCCTGGGCATATTTGCCTTGACGTATCAATGCATGTTCAAAACCTTTGCCATGCGCAATAATTCGCAATCGTAATAATTCTGCTTGATTTAACAATCCCGTATCTAATACTTCTGCAATATTGTCGCCGCCACTACCTAAACGGTATTCCATATTAAGCAAGTGCCAAGCCAAATATGGATTAGCATTGCCATGAATAATTTGTAACGCACGTCTTAGTACAATGCCATTATCAATTAACAATCCCAATAATTGCATAAAGCTTGCAGCAACAAAGCGTCGATATAAAGAAAAAATTGGCGCTTTATCTAATAGTGTTCTTAATGAACCAATATATCGATGAAAAAACAAAGACAATGCAAAAAATAATATCAACAGCAGAATCAGTATTAACCACCACCAATACTGAACCGTATTCGCTAAGCCAACTACGGCGCGACCAATTTCTGGCCATTTTTCTAGCGGTAAAATAGCTCGAAAGTTATCAAAGACCGAATGATTAATAAAAACTGTAACAACCAACCCCATGATTAGTACCATAACAGGGTAAGTTAATGAACTCAGTAACGAGCTAATTGCATTATTTTTATGTGTTAGTGCACTTGCCGCAGATTTCATAATTTGCGTTAATGCACCACCTTCTTCACCAACACGGATTAATTCAACAATATGATCAGGAAACCAAGATACCATACCATCAGCCAAAGCATGGCCTTGGGCTAAATTGTCTAAAATTGAATGTGCTACTTCTTGGGTCAGACCGGTAGCAGCATGGGCAATGTAACTGACAGCTTGTTGAGCAGAAACACCATCTTCAATTAAGGCAGCCAGATCTTCTAAAAACCCTTGTTGCAATGATGGTGTAAAGAAAAAACCTTTAATTTTTTTTGGCAATGAGATGTTCACTGAGCATGATGCCTATAGTTAAAAATTAACAAAGCGAATTAGAAAAATCTATAAGAATAAGTAATATTTTTATAAAGGCTGTTGCATTTTCTTCAAGTCATATGAAAAAAACACCCGCCTCTAAATAATCTGGCAATACACCTCACTTGCCATATTTTTACTCATCCAGTATTTAAGCTACAAATATTCTACTTGAATACAAACTAAATTGTAAACATGTCAGGCAAATATTAATAATGATTTAATTAACTTTAATGACAGATTTAATTCTATCTAGAAAAGGAACGAAGATTAATAAAATTAATACACTTATACCAACAACATAAAACGCATCGTTATATGAAATCATCCCCACTTGGGCACTTATTTGTTGCGCAATTATAGGCAAAGCCCTAGGATCACTTAAAGACATTCCCAATTTATGAACATACGCTTGTAGATGAGGATTATAAGCATTAATAAATCCACTTAAATGATTCCAATTAATTTGATTTTCACGTGTGACTAATGTAATCAAAATCGATATGCCAATGGAGCTTCCCAAACTGCGGCAGAGATTAAACAGGCCTGAAGCTTCTGCTACAAGCTTGTCAGGAATAGTCTTGTAGGCAAACGTCATAATTGGCACCATCAAAAAGCCCATGCCTAAACCCTGTAAGATACCCATGTAAATCCAATCGACAGGTGCGGTAGCTAAATTAAAATGTGCCATGGAGATATTCGCAATAGCGCTAAAGCTAATACCTATCATCATTAACCAACGTCCATTGATAAATTTAATTAAAGGGTGAATCGTCATCATCAATATGGCTGAAGCGATCCCACGCGGTGCTAAAATCAATCCCACTGTTTCTGAAGGGTAACTAAAATAATTTTCTAATAAAATCGGTTGCAAAGCTAATACAGCAAACGCATTGGCAAAGATAAATGCGACGATAAAACTACACAGTGCTAAATTTCTATCTAAAAATAAGCGTAAATTCAGAATTGGGTTTTCGATTTTTAAACAGCGATAAATCAATAAACCCAATGAAAACACACCGGTAAAGAATAATAAGATAATCGTCGAAGATTGAAACCAATCGTCCACACTGCCTCGATCAAGAAAAATTTGTAAGGCACCGATGCCGGTAATCATCAAAAATAATCCCCACCAATCGATATGACGTTTTTCTACTGGTGTTTGTTCGATAAAGTAAAAAGTCATAACAAAGGAAAAAATACACACAGGCACGTTGACAAAAAAAATCCAACGCCAATCCAAATTGTAAGTAATATAACCGCCAAGTGTCGGTCCCAATACTGGACCTGCCATAATGCCGACAGCCCAAATTGCCATCGCTAATCCCACTTTTTCTTTCGGGAAAGTGGTAGTTAAAATAGCCTGTGATAAGGGTACGAGTGAAGCACCACAAATTCCCTGCAAAGTACGGAAAAAAACGATTTCAGATAAACTTGTCGCTAAGCCACATAAAACTGATGCGATAAGAAATCCACTGATACTAAGCAATAATAAATCACGTTGACCAAAGCGCGATACTAAAAATCCAGTCAGTGGCATAACGATGGCCGCTGAGACTATATATGAAGTCATCACCCAAGTAATTTGATCGCTATTTGCACCTAAAGATCCCATCATTGGTGCTAAAGAAACATTGACGATAGTTAAATCCAAAATTTCGATGATAGTCGCAGACATGACTGCCAAAGTAATCAAAACTAACTTTAACGTAGGGATTTTTTCTTGACTAAGATTCATGCCGGCTTTTTACTGTCCTTGGTATTAATTTTTACCTTACAACTCATACCAATTCGAAACGGGTAACCTGGCTTGGCTTCGACTATGACTCTCACTGGAAAGCGTTGTGTGACTTTGACCCAATTTCCACTTGCATTTTCTGGCGGTAATAAACTAAATGACGCACCACTACCTGGACTTATACTTGCAACTCGACCATTGAACTTTATGCCCGGATACATATCAATGCGTACTTGAGCAGTTTGTCCAGGATGAATTCTTTGCATTGCAGTTTCTTTAAAATTCGCATTGACCCACCATTGTTGGGTTTCAACTAAAGCAAATTGGGCCTCACCAGCACTGACAACACTACCGGGATGAATTTTTAACTGTGTAACAACGCCATCACTTGGTGCATAAATATGTGTATGTTCCAAATCTAGTTGTGCTTGTTGCAGCTGCGCCTTGGCTTGCAAAACTTCTGCGTTTAACTCGCCGGGCTTACCTAGGTTTCGTACTGCTTCAAGATAACGGCTTTTAGCCGTTTTTAAATTTGCTTTTGCGGTATCGAGTTGCCCTTGTGCTTTAATCCCCTCTGCTTTGGAAACACCGCCTTGACTGGCTAATGTTAGCGTTCGCGGCACATTTTTTTCTGCCACGTTTAAAGTAATCTGGGCTTGCTGCATTTGTGCTTTAGCTACAGCAACTTGTTGTTGCAAAGCTTGCACCTTCTGTTCACTTAACTGAAAATTCGCTTTCGCACTCATTAAAGAATATTCATATGGCCTCGGATCAATTACTGCCAGTAATTGACCTTTTTTAACAAACTGATTAGTACTTATGGGTAATTGAATAATTGGGCCACTTACCTGCGTCTTGATTTGGACAACATTGGCAGACATATAAGCATCACTGGTGCTGGGGTATAGCTTAGTGTAATGCCAATAATACATCAAACAGCCGATAACGAGTATCATTAATACAACAAAAATAGAAATCTGCTTTAGCGCGTTCTTAAGTGTTTTCATATTCGTTACGGTCGATTAAATGCTTATATTTTGAACATTGTAACAGAAATTTTTAGAATTTAGAACTATAGTCGCATACTATCAGATAAATAGAAATTACAAATTTGCTACTATAATCATCACAGGTTAAAATTAAATTACCAAGTATAAATCAAACACTTAGCAAGAGGAGAATCTGAATGCAAATTAATATTGGAATTAACGAGTCTCATCGCCATCAAATTGCCGAAGGCCTATCCAAACTATTAGCCGATACTTATACATTATATTTAAAAACGCATAATTTTCATTGGAACGTGACTGGTCCAATGTTTCAAACCTTACATACCATGTTTGAAGACCAATATATGGAATTACGCGACGCGGTCGATGTCATAGCTGAACGTATTCGTGCTTTAGGTTTTCAAGCTCCGGGTAGTTACGCTCAATACAGTAAGCTCACTTCAATCACTGAAGAAGTCCAAGTGCCGAAAGCAGAAGCAATGATTCGGCAATTAGTTGAAGGTAATGAGTGTGTTGTGCGCACCGCTCGTGAGATGTTCCCACATGTCTCTGAAGCCAATGATGAAGCCAGTGCTGATTTGCTCACCGAACGCATGGAAACGCATGAGAAAGCCGCGTGGATGTTGCGCAGCATGTTGGATGAGAAGTAATTATTTTCGTATAATTTTCAATATTCGTAGGTTGGGTTAAGCACAGCGAAGCCCAACTTACAATCGTATTAACGTTGCCTCAATCTCGGATCAAAAGCATCGCGCAGTGCATCGGCAAATATATTTGCACTTAATACCAATAAAAACATAAAGAAAAATGCTGATAGCAGTGGCCACCAAACCACCGGATCTCTGGCTAATTCCAATCTCGCACTATTGATCATATTGCCCCAGCTATAGGTGGTTGGATCAACACCGACACCAACATAAGACAATACCGCTTCGGCTAACACTAAGCCGCTAAAATCCAATGCCACGGTAATAATAATAATATGCAATACATTCGGTAAAATATGCCGAAACAAAATTTTACGACGCGACACACCTAATACTTTTGCTGCTTGGATGTATTCCATCTCACGTAGCTTTAAAGTTTCTGCTCGCAGTAAACGACATAAACTCGTCCAACTAGTGATACCTAAAATAATACATAAGGCTAGCAAGCGTGCATCTGCCCTGCTCGCAATATTTGTAAATAGTTGCGGGTGATTGGCAATATAAATTTGTAACGACAAAATACTCGCAGCGATAAGCAACACCCCAGGAATAGAACTTAATGTGGTATAAATATATTGAATCACATCATCGACAAAACCACCAAAAAAACCAGCCATAATCCCTAAAAGAATCGCAAATGGCAACATAACAAAAGAGGTTACCAAACCAATGATTAAACCAGTACGTATACTTTTAATCGCCGCGTAAAAAATATCGCCACCGACTTTATCGGTACCTATAATATGATAAGCTTTACCTAAACTCAACGCCACACTTATAGAGACAATAATAATTAATAACGTCAGATAAAATGCAATCATTGATTTATGTAATAAATTATATTCATTTACACGACAATAGATAACTAAGATTGTCAGCAATAATAGCCAAATACCGACGCCGCGACTTAATCCACTAATAATGCGTATAGTAATGTCTCGAGTTTTGCTCCGACCGCTCGCTTGTAAAATTTTATTCGGATAATTAAGCGGTAAATACACTTGTTCTACTTTACCTGACGAAGTTTCAATGGTTTCTTTGGTAAATAATCGCGATGCAAACGGCGCTGCATAAGTTTTTTCATCATTGGCACCAATCGGTTTGATTAATTCATCAAGCACACTAACGATACGCGGCGAATAATGAATTTGAGTTTGGCCAGGTTGATTGGGCAAACGAAACTGTAAGTGAATGGAATCCAGCAATGCAACCGTTAAATAACTTGCACAAATTGTCATTGCTACTACAGCAAGTGGACGATTAATTATTTGCTGCCAAGGAATGCGCCAATGCGATTGCGTTCGTGCCCAAAGAAAAAATATGCCAAAAATTCCTAGCAGTAAGAAAAGCAAAAAATCTGTTGGTAGTATGACCCATTTATAGTGCATGTTGATATTATTAAAAAATTAGTTACTCCAATCGAATCCGTGGATCGACTAAAGTATATGAAATATCTGTCAAAATCAGCCCAATAATATATAAAACCGTGCCTAAAAACACCATGGCACGCACAATAGCAAAATCTTGTTGTTGTATTGCTTCAATCGTATAACTACCCAAGCCGGGGACACCAAAAAATGATTCTAAAATCAAACTGCCCATAAACAGCATCGGAATCACCACAACGATCCCTGTTAAAATCGGCACCATGGCATTTTTTAACACATGCTTGAATAAAACATAGAGTTCCGATAACCCTTTCGCCCTGCCAGTGCGCACATATTCCTTATGCGTTTCCTCTAAAAAAATCGTCCGATACCAACGCGAACCCGCACCAATACCACTAATGACACCAACGATCACCGGCAACAAAGTAAATTTAAATGCTAACCAACCGGGCGCGTAGCCTGAGATTGGCACCAATTTAAGCACTTTACCAATCAAAAATTGTCCGGCAATAATATAAAACAACGCTGAGATCGACATCATCACGATACAAATGATCACCCCCCAAGTATCGAGATAAGTACCGCGAAAAAATGCCATCAACACGGCAAATGTAATATTCACCAACAAGCCAAGTAATAAAACTGGCACGGCAATTGCCAAACTCGGCCACATGCGCTGGGAAATATCATAACCAATATCACGTCCAGAATCAGACACACCAAAATCAAAAGCGAATAACTTAATTGATTTTTGAAAAAATAAACTTTGGGTAAATTTAGCTAAACCAGAAGCATTC
>JBCDIY010000041.1:0-8576 GCA_038748435.1 Pseudomonadota bacterium
GCAATTTATCGCAGGTACACCGCCATATAAAGTCAAAGAATTTATTAATTATGCTGAAAAAATTCTTTATAAAACAGAAAAAGATTTAATTAAAGATGACAAACCGATTATTACTACGGTGTTGCGTTACCAAAATCAAACGGCAGATATCGAAGGAATTCCAATAGAATATGGTGAACAATTTGGTGGCTTAACGGTTGAATTGACCTCTCCCGATAGCCGCAAAGTAACCAATCAGCAACTCATCAATGCATGGCGCAAAAACATTGCCATACCGCCAGGAATCGAAAAACTTATCATCACCTCACCAAAAGCTGGACCGCGTGGCCAAGATATTGACATCCAAATTACCGGCGCTAATAGTACCACCCTAAAAAAAGCTGCCATCGTATTAGAAGAAAAATTAGCAACCTATAAGGGCGTAAGCAATATTGAAGATGATTTACCTTTTGGCCAAACGCAATTAATCTACCAATTAAATGCCACTGGAAAAGCCCTAGGGCTAACCACTGAAAATATCGGTGCGCAATTACGTGGCGCATTTAGCGGTCAATTAGCTGAAACTTTTAATACTAAAGATGATGAGATTGAAGTACGCGTTATGCTACCACAAGCGGAACGCGAACGTTTGGGTTCACTAGAACGCTTGCCAATCATTACCCCACAAGGGCAATTAATTCCCCTAGGTTCGATCGTCAAGATTTCTTACCGCAAAGGTTTTGATATCATCCGCCATACTAATTCAGAGCTTTCGGTAAATGTGACTGCTGAAGTTGATGCCAATGTCGGCAATAGTAATGAGATTCTCAATGAACTGCGGCAAACCACTATGCCTCAGTTACAAAGAAATTATGGTATTAGTTACGAATTTACCGGCCGTGCTGAAGAACAACGCGATACCTTACGCGATATGAGTTATGGGTTAATTCTCGGCCTAGGTTTAATCTATATTGTCCTGGCTTGGGTATTTAGTTCGTATGGTTGGCCTGTCATCATTATGCTAGCAATTCCATTAGGATTGACTGGCGCCATATTCGGTCATTTAGTGATGGGATTAGACCTAACCATTTTATCTTTATTCGGATTTTTCGGTTTATCGGGTATTGTCGTCAATGACTCGATCATATTATTAAGTGCGTACGCCCAAGCAAAGCAAACGTCAAAAACCATTAGTGAAGCGATCATCCAAGCAAGTTGCCAACGTTTACGTGCAGTGATTTTAACTTCTATAACGACTATCGCTGGTTTAACACCACTATTGTTCGAAACTTCATTACAAGCACAGTTTCTCATTCCCATGGCAGCAGCAATTTCTTTTGGATTAGCATATTCTACCCTATTAATTTTATTATTTATTCCAGCAACGCTTAGCGTTTACGAATCGATTATAAAATTCATTCATAGACAATAATTTTAGATTTTTGTCAACCCCTTGCATTTTCATTCAAAACACATTATCTTGTATCTATTAGCTTTATTTATCCCATATATCGTGGTCGTTGTACTATAACTATTATGTAGTTTTTAATCAATTCTTGTCAGAAAAATAACATGGTTTAGGAGTAATAATGGAAATTAGCAATCCAATGAAAACACAACATACCAATTCAGGTGAAGCAAACCTGCAAAACCCTGCTGTCATGCCAGCTAATGGCTCTGCTAGTGCTGGGGATGCTGCAACCGCGGCTGAAAATTTACAACCTGGTTTATTGCGTGTCATTAAACGCAATGGCACAGTGACGCACTATGATAAAAGCAAAATCAAAGTCGCTATTGGCAAAGCCTTTCTTGCCATCGAAGGATCGCAAGCTGCGGTTTCATCGCGTATCCATGAAAATGTGGAAGAAATTACTGAGCAAGTCACAGAAACCTTCATGCGACGTATTGAAACTCGTAGTGTCATCCACATAGAAGACATTCAAGATCAAGTCGAATTAGCACTCATGCGTTCTGGTGAACAAAAAGTCGCACGTGCTTATGTGCTTTATCGAGAAGAACGCCGCAAATTACGCGAGAAAAAACTTAAGCAACAAAATAAACCTTCTATTAAAGAACAACTGCATGTTACTTTGGATGATGGCCAACAAATTCAATTAGATAAGCAACGATTACGTACTATCGTCAATGAAGGTTGTTACGAATTAGCCGATGTTGATCAGAAAATTATCATCGATGAAACCTTACGTAACATTTATGATGGCATTCCACTAAAAGACTTGAGTCAAGCCTTAATCATCAGCGCCAGGACGTTAATTGAAAAAGAACCGAATTACAGCTTTGTCACAGCGCGTCTACTATTAGACGCACTACGCACTGAAGCACTTACTTTTTTAGATATACAATCCAGTGCAACTTTCACGGAAATGGCGCGACTTTATCCCGATTACTTTTTAAGTTATCTTGATAAAGGCATAGAGTTAGAATTAATCACTCCCGAGTTAAAACAATTTGATTTATCCAAGTTAGCACAAGCACTTAAACCTGAACGTGATTTACAATTCACCTATTTAGGTTTACAAACCTTATATGATCGTTATTTCCTCCATCAGGACAATACACGTTTTGAATTACCACAAGTCTTTTTTATGCGCGTTGCTATGGGGTTAGCACTGTATGAAGATGCTGCTGTTCGTGATGAATGGGCGATTAAATTTTACAATTTACTTTCTTCATTCGACTACATGAGTTCAACACCGACATTATTTAATGCCGGTACCTTAAGACCACAATTATCTAGCTGTTACTTAACTACCATCCCTGATGATCTCGATGGTATTTATGCTGCATTTAAAGATAATGCCTTACTGTCAAAATTTGCTGGCGGCTTAGGCAATGATTGGTCATCCGTGCGTGCTTTAGGTTCACATATCAAAGGGACAAATGGTAAATCGCAAGGCGTGATACCTTTTATGAACGTTGCCGATGCTACCGCGGTTGCGGTAAACCAAGGTGGCAAACGCAAAGGTGCAGTTTGTGCTTATTTAGAAAGCTGGCATTTAGATATCGAAGATTTCTTAGAATTGCGCAAAAACACTGGTGATGAAAGACGTCGGACGCATGATATGAACACAGCGAATTGGATTCCTGACCTATTCATGCAACGTGTGTTTGAAAATAAAGACTGGACTTTATTTTCACCCGATGATGTGCCTGATTTACACGACAAATATGGCAAAGCATTCGAAACTGCTTACGCTGACTACGAAGCCAAAGCAAAAAGTGGAAAAATATTAAATAGCAAAAGCATTTCCGCCGTTAAGCTCTGGCGTAAAATGTTATCTATGTTATTTGAAACTGGACATCCATGGATTACCTTTAAAGATACTTGTAACATTCGTTCACCGCAACAGCATTGTGGCGTCATTCATAGCTCTAACTTATGTACTGAAATCACATTAAATACATCTGCTGAAGAAATTGCCGTATGTAATTTAGGTAGCATTAACTTAGCGCAACACATCGATGACAATGGTATTAATACCGAAAAACTCCGCGATACCATTAGCATTGCTATTCGTATGCTGGATAATGTCATTGATCAAAATTATTATTCGGTTCCACAAGCAAAAAATTCCAACTTGCAACATCGCCCTATTGGCCTTGGACTCATGGGCTTTCAAGATGCGTTATATAAATTAAGTTTACCTTATGCATCAAATGAAGCAGTAGAATTCGCTGATCATAGTATGGAAATGATCAGCTACTACGCGATTCATGCATCTACCGAACTGGCCAAAGAGCGCGGTGCTTACCAAACTTTCTCTGGTTCACTTTGGCATAAAGGTATTTTACCTATCGATTCAATTAAATTATTACAAAATGTTCGAGGAGAATATTTAGATCAAGATAGCAATCAAACGTTAGATTGGGAAAGCTTACGCCAACGTGTGATGCAAATTGGCATGCGTAATTCCAACGTCATGGCCATTGCACCGACAGCCACCATTTCAAATATTTGTGGCGTATCACAATCTATAGAACCGACTTATCAAAATCTTTATGTAAAATCGAATCTTTCTGGTGAATTTACCGTGGTCAATCCTTATTTAGTTGCCGCATTGAAAAAACGCAACTTATGGGATGACGTGATGGTCAACGATTTAAAATATTACGATGGTAGCTTACAAAAAATTGAACGCATTCCAGAAGAGCTTAAACAATTGTATGCGACTGCCTTTGAAATTGAACCGCGTTGGTTGATCGATGCCGGTTCACGCCGACAAAAATGGATCGACCAAGCGCAATCGTTAAATTTATACATGTCTGAGCCTTCAGGTAAAAAATTAGATACGCTTTACAAAATGGCTTGGTTAAAAGGCTTAAAAACCACCTATTATCTGCGTACTTTAGGTGCAACGAGTACCGAAAAAGCAACATTACATACAGGACGCTTAAACGCAGTGAAATCGAATATAGAATCTGCGCCTAAAGCCTGTGCCATCGATGATCCAGATTGCGAAGCATGTCAATAAAAAAACCAGGGCTAAAAAGGAAAACATGCGAGAATTAAATTAACGGAATGAAGTCAAAAACAACTTTACATAAACAGGAGAAACACAATGCCAAAATTATCTTGGGATGATTATAACGACGATACCAATGTAGTTGCGAGTCCAGTCGCAACTAAAGCCATGCATCAACTCGATGAAGGATTATCTCAATCAGCTAGTGCTATGACAGATAAGCAAATTCATTTTAATGCGGCTGCTAGTGCCACAGCAAGTGATGCAGAAGATGGTGATGATGGTGGTAGCGCATCTGGTAGTGCCGGTGCCGTCGGACTAGAGCATAAAATGACTAAAGATCGCATTCAAGTTGATGACAAACGCATTATCAACTGTCGTGCCGATCTCAATCAATTAGTACCATTTAAATATAATTGGGCTTGGGAAAAATATTTAGCCGGCTGTGCCAACCATTGGATGCCAAATGAAATTAATATGTCTGCGGATATTTCTTTATGGCGTAACCCGGATGGTCTGTCAGATGATGAACGCACAATTATTATGCGTAATCTTGGTTTCTTCTCTACTGCTGATTCATTGGTGGCAAATAATCTGGTATTAGCGGTTTATCGACACATTACTAACCCTGAATGTCGGCAATATTTATTACGCCAAGCGTTTGAAGAAGCATTACATACGCATGCCTACCAGCACGTGGTACAAAGTCTAGGATTAGATGAAGCTGAAGTTTTTAATATGTATCGGGAAATTCCATCAGTAGCAAAAAAAGCCCAATGGGCGATCCCATATACGCGTAGTTTAAATGATAGAAATTTCAAAACTGGTACACCAGAAGCGGATCAACGCTTACTGAGAGATTTAATCGTGTTTTATGTGGTGTTTGAAGGTATATTTTTCTATGTCGGTTTCACACAAATTCTTTCTATGGGTAGACGTAATAAAATGACCGGCACCGCTGAACAATTCCAATATATTTTGCGTGATGAATCCATGCATATGAATTTTGGCATCGATGTTATCAACCAAATTAAAATTGAAAATCCACACTTGTGGACACCAGAATTTCAAGCAGAAATTATCAAGATCATTAAAGAAGGAGTTGATTTAGAATTTCAATATGCTGTAGATACTATGCCTAGAGGTATTTTGGGAATGAACGCTGGCATGTTTAAGGAATATTTACAATATATTGCCAATCGCCGCTTTGTACAAATTGGTTTACCAGAGCAATATGATCATGTTGATAACCCATTCCCATGGATGAGTGAAATTATGGACTTGAAAAAAGAGAAAAACTTTTTTGAAACTCGCGTCATTGAATATCAAACCGGCGGCTCATTACAATGGGAACAAGACGAGGCTTAAAATTTGTTGGCGACTATCACGGCGAAACAAGCAATTGCTTTGCAACGCGAACTAGCAGAAAAAGTTCGTATTGAAAATCTAACAAAATCCCTGCGTTACATTGCAGGATTAGATTGCGCGTTTAGCCGTGATAAAACCACTTGTCTCGCCGCTTGTGTACTCTGGGACAAACAAGAAAAACAAATTGTTGAAATAACCACTGCCGCAATGCCATTGGAATTTCCTTATATCCCAGGGTTACTTTCTTTTCGCGAAGCGCCGACAATGTTAACTGCATTTAAAAAGTTAAATCATAAAGTCGATGCCATCCTCGTCGATGGCCATGGACTTGCGCATCCGCGGCAATTTGGTATTGCTTGCCATATCGGCGTTGAAACTAATTTACCTACTATAGGTTGTGCCAAAAGTCGTTTAGTTGGCGATCATATAGCCCCAAAAACCACACGTGGTTCGACTGCTCATCTTACCTATAAAAATAATATCATCGGTCAAGTTGTCACGACTCGCAACAAAGTTAAACCCGTTTATATAAGCATTGGCCATTTAATCGATTTAAATACCGCAGTCACTACCATCCTTGAATGTAGTGCTGGCTTGCGCTTACCTGAACCTACGCGCTTGGCTGATAGAAAAGTCGCGGAATTTAAACGTCAATTAGAAATTTAATAAAAAAAAAATTTCTAAAAAACTTCCCATTTAGCAAAAAATCATTATAATCTTCTTAACAATATCATTAATTAAAATTATCCATGCCAAAATTTCGAAGAACTAAATCTCTCGAGTTAATACCAGGCCTATTAGATGAGAAATATTTAAATAGTTTAAGGTGTAGCTTCAAAAAAGCGGTAATTATTTATTGTTTGGGCTTAATGAAAAACTATTTAAAGCAGCATGAAATAACTTTTTCTCACACTTTTCTGCCTTTATACGCATGGACTCAGAATTTAAACCGTGAAAAAATATTAGAAACAGATTTATCTTCAAACAATCCAGCAGAATTCATGCCATCTTTATTAGAGTTTTTAAATGTATTTGCACCTATTGTTGCTGATATTACTATAAACACTCCTGGAACATCAACTGATTTGATTGCCAAGCTACTACAAGAACTTAATTATTTAGTCGTCGTATTTATCACGAAGCCAGCAGTTGCAAAATTTAAAAAAGGCCGTGAACGCGTTGAAGGCAGTGGTGTACTTGGTGGCATAGAATATCCTTCCCTTTATCTACGGATCCAAAAAAATAAATTACCTACGATGTTTGTCTATTTAGAAGGATTAACATATGCTTCTATTAAGGATTTATTTCCACCATTTTCAGACAAGATATTTCAAGTTTCATATAACAATGATCTACTTTTGTTTTTATTAGATATAATTTCAATTAATATCAAATTAAATAACAATGAAAAGCAATTACAACCTGAACTGAATGCTAAATTAACTGAAAATTGCGAAAGGATATTTTATGAATTAAAACACAGACTCGCTCAGTTAAAAAATAACCCGCTCCCTCTTAATTCAGAAGAACAAGTAATAAACTTAAATGAAATATTAAGTCCTTACAAAAAACCCTGCCTCCACTTCCTAATTAAATATTGGCAATGCCCCTCAACCTACAGCGTCAATTCGCTACCAGAAGATACAAGAAAAGAAGTTACAAGCAAATTTAAACAAGCCTTTGAAAAAAAATTCAAACAAAGTTCTCTCATAGGTATTGAGAGCGAATCTAAACTGGTAGAGCCGTTACTACAAAGTTATTTCGACGAAATAACAACTATGTCTAAATCTCCGCTTTTGTGGTTTGACGGTTTGAATTTACCAAATAGTATAAAGGCATACTACCGTTGTTGCGCCAATTATGAAGAAATATTTTTGTTAAGCCCCAGCGATATGTTAATGCAAATTATATACATGCTAACTTTGCAACCCAACTTTGCAAAACCAATCATTATATTTCATCGTCTTGATGCAAAAATCATTGCTACGATTATAGAATTTATACAACCTTTTGAAGAAAACATCAAAGTGATTCTGCTTTATCAATTTTCGAAAGGAAATCTAATAGATCCATCACCACACATGCCAATTGAATCGATAATTAGTCTAAAAGATTTAAAGCTCGAATCTCTAGATTCACCTGATAAAAATACCCTATATGTATATGACACTAACTCTGTCAATATACAAATATCAACCCGAAAATACCCATTACCACCAGATTATTTAGACATTGACATAGGTATTTCTAAACAAAGTGATTATCCTGTATTATGGAATTTTCTGGTTAGAATTGGTTCAGCATTAGCATTATATGGCATTCAATGTTACATAATTACCGCAACAAAAAAAAATGACATCATCGATAAAATCTTACATTATTTAAGTGCGTTAGATCTTAGTTTAAAAACTAGAGTAATCTCTTATACTGAATTTTTGCAACAACCTGATACCATTAACGTATCTCATGACTCAGTTTATCTATTAGATTACGACATAATTGCAGAAACAATACCGACAACCCAATCTATTTTAATCGAAAAATTAAAACCCATGATAGAAGTATCTAAAGTAGTCACTTTCCAAGCTGCTTCACCAGATCATCCAGATAATTTACCAACTGAAATAAACACCTTAGTTACTTGCAGTTTCCATAAAGACGAATTCTTTGACCGTAAGTTGTTAGAATTAGTCAAAGCTATTTATATGGCGACTGTAAACGATATAGAGAGAAAAAAAATACTCC
>JBCDIY010000042.1:0-8302 GCA_038748435.1 Pseudomonadota bacterium
ATCAAGGCCAATCTATTTTCGGTCGAACACAGAATTTTAAATTACCCGCACCGGCAAATGCTCGACCTACACTGTCTGGCAGATTAAATTTATTGGGTGATAACACTTTAGACAGTATTGAATTAGATGGCCAAGGCACTGATCAAAATATCGGTATTTTTGCCGATGGGGTTAACAATATTAAACTCAATCAAATAGGTGTAGAAAATTACACCAATACAACAGCTGGAGGCAATGCCTTTGGAATCGACATACAAAACAGCAGCAACGTATCGCTACATGGAGTAACTGTCAATAATATCCGCGGCGCAGATGGAGCTGATGGTGCTGATGGCCTCAGTGGTAATAATAATCCAGGTGGCAATGCTAATAATGGAAGTAACGGCACATCTGGTTCCGCAGGTGGTAATGCCACTGGAATAAACCTTGCGAATGACACGAATGTACAATTGAACAATATCATGGTTATGAATATCTTTGCCGGTAACGGTGGCAATGGCGGCACTGGTGGTGCGGGTGGTAACGCTACTACCGGTATTATCAATACAAATCTAAGCAGTGGTAATCATGGTCGCGGTGGTAATGGCGGTAATGGTGGTAATGGCGGTAACGGCGGCACTGCTAGTGGCATAAATGTTTCTGGTAGCCAGAATATAACCATGCAAACGGTGACCGTCAGCAATATTATCGCTGGCGCTGGCGGCACTGGCGGCAATGCTGGTAATGGTGGTGATGCCAATGCAGATAATGTGCAGCACAAAAGTTGTAGATCAATTAAAGTTAAAGCTGGTGTTGGTGGCAACGGTGGCAACGGTGGAAGCGGCGGTAATGGTGGGAAGTCTAATGGTATTAATATAACCAATAGTAACGCTCGTTTATCTATTGTAACAATCAAGCAAATCTTTGGTGGTAAAGGTGGTAATGCAGGTAACGCTGGCAATGGAGGAAGTGCTAATGCTGACAATAATCAACAAAGTGGTAGTGGAACGCTAAAAGTATTTGGTGGTAAAGCAGGTAACGGTGGTAGCGGTGGTAATGGGGGTAATGGGGGTCAAGCCAATGGAATTAATATCACAGCAAGCACACTCAATATTTCATTTATGGTGATGAACCAAATTATCGGTGGTAACGGTGGTAATGCCGGCAATGGGGGTAATGGTGGCAACGCCAATGCAAATAATAATAAGGAAAATAATCATGGACGCTTAGTTGCTAATGCGGGAACTGGAGGTCAGGGTGGTGCTGGAGGTCGTGGTGGTAATGGCGGCAGTACTAATGGTATTTTGTCCAATCAATCTGATATAAGCCTTAATAGTGCTGATTTCAATAGCTTTATTGCTGGTAATGGTGGTGCTGGAGGCAATGGTGGTAGCGGCGGCTCTGCGGATGCAAACGGCAATCAAGAAAATGGTGGTGGACGCATGAATATATCCGCTAAGAATGCAGGTAATGGTGGGCACGGTGGCCTTGGAGGTAATGGTAGCAACGCTAATGCAATTACACTAACTGACAGCAGTATTGCATCTATCAATGGATTAATTGCGCAAATTATTAGAGCTGGCAATGGCGGTCAAGGTGGTAATGGTGGTGCCGGTGGTAGTGCCAATGCCAATAATAATCATGAATCTGGATGGAATATTTTTAACACACAAATTGATGGAGGTATTGGAGGTACTGGTGGCAATGGTGGTAACGGCGGTAACGGTGGTCAAGCCACAGCTGTAACTGTAGCGAACAGTTCACAACTCACATTGATGAATAGCTCATTAAACGATATTTTTGCCGGTAGTGGCGGTCAAGGTGGTAATGGGAGAAGTGGAGGAAATGCAAATACCAATAATAACTCAGAAGCGAGTTTTGGTAGAATCTATACAACCGCAGGTCAAGGTGGTAACGGCGGTGCTGGTGGCAATGGTGGTAATGGGGGTAATGCCGTAGGTATTGCAGTTAACAATATGGGTAAAGCAAAATTAATCAACAATAGTTTTTCCGCATTATTTGGTGGCAATGCCGGTAATGCGGGCAATGGCGGTAATGGGGGTAATGCGAATTCCAACGGTAATTCTGAGAAACCTGGTTTTCCTAGCGGCACTGCGAAAGGTGGCAATGGTGGTAATGGGGGTAATGGGGGTAAAGGTGGCAATGGGGGCAACGCTAACGGCACCCATACTAGTGGTGGTGGAACCATTAACAGTACAGGTAATAGTTTCAATGCTCAACAGGCAGGCAATGGCGGTAACGGCGGCAAGGGTGGACACGGCGGCAATGCCACAGCAAACGGCAATACTCACATGAAACAAAAAACTGGAACTGGCGGTAAGGGTGGCAACGGTGGTAATGGTGGTGCCGGTGGTCTCACCGATAACAACCTGGGATTAGCTGGTGGTAGTGGTAATGCAGGTAGCAGCAATGTTGGGCCAACGGGTGGCGCTGGTGGCGGCGGTGGTACAGGCGGCAGCGGCGGTTAAATCAGAAATTTTTTAAGACTTTTAATATAGTCATTAATTGTTTGCGCAGTAGAAATTTCTTGCCAACTTATTTTGTTGTAGCGGCAATATGTAATTAAATTTGCTTGTTTATCTGCAAAACGTTTTGCAAAATCTTCACAGAAATTTTGTGAATACGTATTAAAAGCTATCTCTTCAGTTCCATTCGAAATAATATAACGATTTGGTGATGGCGCTTGTGTCTCTAACTTATCATACACAAACACCAGTTCGACTTCATTGGTTAAACGAATTTGCGCTAATCGCTTTTGTGTTACTTCATCAAAATGTTGAAAATCACTGATAACAATTAATTTTGCTGCAGTTAGTTTTTGATGCACTAAATGATCCGTAAGTTTTACGAATCTTGCACTAATTTCTGCTTGCGGTTGCTTGAAATTTGCTAATAGATTAGCGAAACGTAAAGCTGCTTGGGGTGTTTGTTGATCATTAATTATTAGTTTATTGCCTGAAATCGCATATCCACGTATGACGTCGTGATTTTGTTGTGCTGCAAAAGCATATAGGCAAGCTATTTGTTTTGCCATCGAAGCCTTAAAGGTATTTTCTGAGCCGAAAAAAAGACTAGCGTTTAAATCAACAATAATGTAAATCATGCGTTGCTTTTCTGCTTGATATAATTTGGTATGAGGTTTACCTGTTCGCGCAGTGACGCGCCAATCGATATGACGCATATCATCACCGGTTTGATATTCTCTTACCTGGGCAAAATCCATACCTCGACCATACAGACGGCTCTGATTGCTGCCAATTAAATAATATTTAGATCGATTATTTTTTATTTGAAAATTTTTAGCGAGTAATTGCAATGAAAGTAAATAATTTAAATCGACATGTTTACCTTGAAAAACTTTGAATTGAGTTGTCATCATGGAACCACAACTCGAGAAAGTATTTCATTCATCACATGTTCGCTAGTTATCGCTTGCGATTGCGCTGAAAAACTTAAGATAATGCGATGCCGCAATACATCTAAAACGACCTCATGGATATCTTCTGGCATGACATAATCACGACCTTTGAGCCAAGCACAAGATTTAGCAGTTCGATCCAAAGCGATAGTTGCTCGTGGGCTGGCACCATATTGGATCCAACTGGCAAGGTCATCACCATATTTTTCTGGTTGACGAGTCACCATAACTAACTCAACGATATATTTCTCTAGTGGTTCGCTAAGATGGACATTTAAAACTTGTTGGCGCGCATTAAAAATAATCGCTTGAGAAATCACTGGACGTGATGGTTGTTGCACTAGCAATTCCTCATTCGCCTCTAAGCGTGCAAGTTTTAAAATTTCTTGTTCGTGTGCTGCTTGCGGATAATTAACACACACATACATTAAAAAGCGATCTAACTGCGCTTCCGGAAGTGGGTAAGTTCCCTCTTGCTCAATTGGATTTTGCGTTGCCATGACCAAAAATAATTTCGGCAATGAATAAGTATTTTGCCCAATAGTGACTTGACGTTCTGCCATGGCTTCTAGCAATGCCGATTGTACTTTTGCTGGTGCACGGTTAATTTCATCTGCCAAAATTAAACTATGAAAAATTGGGCCCGGTTGAAACTCAAAACTTCCAGTTTGTGAACGATAAATATCCGTCCCGGTTAAATCTGCTGGCAGTAGATCCGGAGTAAACTGAATCCGCTGAAAATTGCCTTCAACACACTCTGCCAATTCTTTGATTGCTTTGGTCTTAGCCAGACCTGGTGCACCTTCTACCAATAAATGCCCATCACTCAAGGCAGCAATTAACAAACGTAAAATTAGCTTGGGCTGGCCAATAATTTTAGTTTGTAAGTAGGTTTGCACTTTTAGTATCGAAGCTAATGTGCTATTGGTTGCTGGATTTACAACAGTTGAGTTGGTATCAGACATTGGCAGATCTCATGGTAATTGTTAATTCTTAATTTTACCATTTACAAAAATATTGCGGCAATGCGTTTCCTTAACTAGGAAAGCACAAATTAAACTCAAACAAAATGCGATCGGTAACAGCAAGATGGCTGTATTCAAATCATGATGACTATACACAGGCACCCCATTGGCAAATTGATGTTGCCAATTCAAACTCAACAACCAGCCAAACAACGGCTGACCTAATGCACCGCCACCCATAATCAAAAATGAGGCCAGTGCCATCGCACTGCCATTGTTAGCCGCGGGATTACTTTCAGCAATCACTGGATAACTTAATACTTGGCTCGCAGTAATAAATCCAAGTAAAAAGAACAAAAATGTCAGTAAATTGCCTGAAGGTCTTTGTAATAGCACAATGATGAATATCAACCCTACGGACAACAATGCGCCGATAATCATAGGCATACGTCTTCTCGCAAAGAAGTCAGAGAACCAGCCAAAAATCGGTGAACCGAATATCATGCCGAAAAAAATCATCGCGGTGATCTTTGAGCCTTCTATGTTAGTTAAACCATAACGCTGGGTGAGGTAAATTAAGCCCCAATTCGCCCCTAAAACTAAAATTGGTAAATTTAACAAACTAGTAAAAATACCACATAGCCAATTTTGTTTATTCGCCATAGCTGTGCGTAAATCAGGCCAAAGTCCTGAATTTCTAGCGACTTTTTTCACTGCAGACTGATTCTTACTAGGATGGTCTTTAACGACCAAAGCGATGATAAGAAAAATTGACATGCCTAACATACAGACAAAAATAAGTGCTAAACGCCAACCAAATTTCATCGTTAACATAACCAATGGCGTTTGTGAAACCATGCCACCTAACATGGCAAAAGTAACGATAAGGCCTACCACAAGCGCTAAACGTCTTGATGGAAACCAACGCGTAGCGAGCATCATACAACTTAAAAAACTAAACGCATTACCCGTACCTGAGATAAAATGACATAGCGTAGCAAGGTATAAATTCGAAGTATGTGCGAAGATGAAAGTGCTCATAATACTAAGCGACATCGCTAACAAAATAACGCGTTTTACCGATAGTCTATCCAGTATCAAACCTGCAGGGATGAGAAACAACACATCACCGATTAAAAAGCTCGCGGAAAAATAACCAAACTGAGTGCCATGAACTTGGAACACTTGTTCTAGCTGCGGGCTTATCGCATTAAACATATTTAACTGAATAAACTCGTAAAAGAAGAACAAAGCGGCGGAAAAACAAACTAGCCAAGGCTGTAAGGCATATGAATATCGGTGTTCTATCGGCTGCGGTGCAGGTAACGCTATACTTGGATTTTCCATAGTTAAAAAACTTTAAAGTATAAAGTGTCTATTTTAAATACATTGGACTTTGATTTCAAGCTAAAAATTAATTATGACTATCACGACAATTCTCACACATCCCATATATCGTTAAACTATGATCTGTTAGCAAGAATCCTTTTTCTTCGGCTATTTTTTTTTGTTGACTTTCGATCAAGCTATCGACAAATTCAATCACTTGACCACATTTGGTACAAACAAGATGATCATGATGTTCACCCTGATCTAACTCAAATATCGAGTGTCCACCTTCGAAATTATGCCGTATTACCAAACCAGCTGCCTCAAATTGTGTTAATACTCGATAAACAGTCGCCAGAGCGATATCATCGCCAGCCGCTGATAGGCGTTTAAAGATATCTTCAGCACTTAAATGATGCTTTTCCTCTGCTTCCAAAAGCTGTAAGATTTTCAATCGTGGTGTGGTGATTTTTAATCCAGCTTTTTTCAATTCTTCATCTTTCATAGGTCACGACTCGGTAAAAATTTCAATCTCGATATGGTGATTTTTAACCCTGGTTTTTTTCGATAGCTCATCTTTCATCTGTCCCCGCTTCCAATTTAGGGTCAGAAAGTATATTATACAATCTTCTAAAGCTGCTGGAACGGTACAATGATAATAAGATTTAGTATAATTTGTCTAATTTTTTGCTTATTTTTAACCGGTTGTGAATATTTTCACGTCTATCAACCGCCAGTGCAACAAGGCAACATTATTAGTGATAAAAGTGTAGCACGCTTGCGTCCGGGCATGAGCAAAGTCGCCGTTACCACTATTATGGGTTCACCCGTTATTGTTAATACATTCGATGATAACCGATTTAATTACGTTTATGAATATTATGAGCGCGGCCGTAAAATTCAATTTCGTCGGGTGATAGTGCAATTTAGAAATGCTAAAGTAGTTAGAATCATCAGGCGATAAGCATATTTTAATTATTTTTTCTTTGCTCGCAAACGCCTTGCTTGCTTTGGGTCGATGATTAAATCACGATAAATCTCTACTCTATCACCATCTTTTAAAAGATGGTCCAGCGAGACAATTTCAGCAAAAATGCCAACTTTTAAGTGTTTTAAATCCAGACCAGGGAAATCATTCAATACACCAGAAATACTAATGGCTTGTTTTACCGAACTATCTATAGGCAGAGTTACTTTTTTTAACACTTGTTTGTTTGGCAAAGCGTAGATAACTTCAACCTGGATATTAGGCTTTGGCATAAACCGTTTCCGCTCGCTGACAAAACGCGTCGACTAATTTGCCTGCTACTTGTTGAAATACCGGACCAAATATCATACTAACTAAACCACCAACAATTTCAAATTCTAAATCCAGGCTGACTTTGCAAGCATGGCCATCAACTTCTTCAAATTGCCAAAAACCTTCTAGATTTTTAAATGGACCTTTAATTAAACGCACTTCGATCATTTTATGCGGAAACAAACGATTACTGGTCGTGAATGATTTACTCATACCACTAAAACCCAATACGAGTGAAGCTTTAACCTCTTCTGGCGTCTGACTTAAAACTTCTGAACCGGTACAATACGGCACAAACTCGGGGTAACTTTTAACATCATTTACTAAACTAAACATTTGTTCAGCTGAATAAGCCACTAAAGCACTGCGTTTCATTGCGGTCATAAAACATTCCCATGACAATATAATTTTTATACTTAAAAACTCACGAAAAACACTATACAGCACATTTTCGCAAGCCTTAATACTACCAAAAAAGTATCAAATTCGCTATACTAGCTCGATGGCTAAACAGAGTAAAAAACTCGCGCCGAATACGATCACCCTAAACCGCAAAGCTTTACACGACTATTTTATCGAACAACGATTTCAAGCCGGTATTGTTTTAGAAGGTTGGGAAGTTAAAAGTATTCGCGCCGGTAAAATTCAAATAAAAGAGAGTTATGTCACCATTAAACGTGGGGAACTATGGCTGCTTGGCGCGCATATTTCGGCATTGCAAAGCGCATCAACGCATGTTACGCCAGATCCAACACGGGTGCGTAAATTACTTTTAAATAAAGATGAAATAAAAAAATTAATCGGCAGTGTTGAACGTGAAGGTTATACTTTAATCGCTTTAAATATGCATTGGCACAAAGGCCGTGCTAAAGTTGAAATCGGACTTGCCAAAGGAAAAAAACAGCACGACAAACGCGCCACAATTAAAGAACGTGAATGGAAGCGCCAACAAGCGCGCTTGTTGAAACGTTAAGTTGTTTTAAATTGAAAAAAATTAAACCCTTAACTATGCTGAACTCAGCTACCAGACTAATTTAACAAAAGCTTGCTCTAACAATTAACAGTCACTCTACTGGATGGTTTAAAATCATTTTTTGCTACAGTCAGGTCCTCTAATATTTTTAAAAGGTAAGCTTCTTCTTCAGACAAGTTTTTGACATTTTGATTAGCTTGTTTAGCGTTACGTTTTGCTATAAATTTTTCCATGACAGGATCAATACACTGTTGAAAAATTTTTTGTGAATGATTAAGCGGATTTTCTGCTAGTAATACTTCTATTTTATTACAGAA
>JBCDIY010000043.1:0-8162 GCA_038748435.1 Pseudomonadota bacterium
ATTAAACCAAAAAGCTAAACTTGAAAATACTAATTTGCTCGTCGGCATCCCGGTACAAGCCAAGAACCAATTTTTTTACTATAATGCCATGCTCGGTTTGGGTGAAGCTAAAGGTCGTTATTATAAAAGACATTTAGTGCCGTTTGGTGAATACACGCCGTTTATGAGTATTCTTGGTAATTTATTAAAAATATTTCATTTGCCGTTAGCGAATATGATCGATGGGCCACTGCAGCAGAAATTAATTACTGTCAATGGAGATAGAGTCGGCATATTAATTTGTTACGAAATTGCTTTTGCGAACATCGTCAGAGCTGATTTACCCGCAGCAAATTTTTTAGTAGCGATTAGCGATGACGCCTGGTTCGGAAAATCCTTTGCACCGGCACAACATTTACAAATTGCTCAATTTAGAGCGCGACAAAGTGGGCGTGAAATGCTCTTTTGCGCTAATAATGGCATTACTGCAATTATCAATGCTAAAGGTCAAATTACTAAAGCATTACCGCAATTTGTGCGTGGCGTATTAAGTGGTGAGATTCATGCGCGTTCTGGCGTAACGCCATGGATATATTATGGAAATCTACCTATCCTTGCACTACTTGGAATATTATTACTTATACTTATATTATTTAGAAGTAAGCAGCCATCTTTGAACTTGAAACAACCGCAATGAAAATTGTTTCTTACAACATCCACAAAGGCTATGGACCACGCAATTCGACGTTCGTATTAGATAATATGCGTGAGGCTTTGAAATACATCGATGCCGATATTGTTTTTTTGCAAGAAGTTCAAGGCAGGCATCGGCGTACGCGCTTGCCATTGAAAAAAAAACCAAAAACTCATGAACCGCAAACCGAATATTTAGCTGAAAAAACATGGCCATACTTTATTTATGGAAAGAATGCGATTTATGGTAACGCCCATCATGGTAATGCCATGTTATCAAAATATCCGTTTGTAAAATGGGAAAATGTCGATGTGTCATTAACCAAACGCGCAAGTCGGAGTTTGCTCCACGGCGTTATCGAACATCAAGCGATGCATTTACACGTGATTTGCGTGCATTTGGGTTTGTTTCATCGCGAACGAGACTTACAGATTTCAGCTTTGAGTCAACGCATACAAGCGATTATAAAAGACCATGAACCATTAATTATCGCTGGAGATTTCAACGATTGGCGCAAAAGACAAATGTTAGAATTAGAAAATGATCTAGGGCTTAATGAAGTTTTTAAGACATTACAAGGCGAGCATGCAAAATCCTATCCATCACGTCGACCCGCATTTGCCATTGATAGAATTTATTATCGTAATTTAGAATTACGTCATGGTGAAGTATTTAGCGAACATCCTTGGAAGAAATTATCGGATCATTTACCTTTATTTGCCGAGTTCAGAATGATGAATTCGAAATAAAAGAATTTTTAAATTACACTTTACGCTTTAATAAACGCGGTGAAATATATTTTTCTCGGCGGATTTTTTTAGTCTCAAAACCTAATTCAATGCATTTGGCAAATGCTTCATCGATCATGCCGGCGTTGCCACATAAGTAGATCACATCGTTATTGGGATCAAGCTTTAGCCAATTAAAGGCAGTTTGCACATAACCTTGATGCTGCATGGCATTCATATTTTCAGGGAATTCCCGGCTGTAGAATTCATGAAATTGAAAATTTTCATGCTTGGCAGCAAAATCACGAAAATCTTTACCATATAATAACTCTGCCGGACTTTTAATACCTAACAAAACCATCACGCTTAAATTCATATTTTGTAAACGTTTACTTAAGCTAGTTAGCATGGTGCGATAAGGCGTGACACCGGTGCCGGTAGCAACGAGTACATAGCGCTTGGGATCTTCAACAGGGTCGCGTAATACCAAGCGACCAAATGGGCCGGTGGTGAGGATATTATCGCCTGGTTGCATGGCAAATAATTTTGTCGTGCCGGCACCTTCAGGGTAGGGTGAAACAGCAATTTCTATGGCTTGAGTTTGATGCGGTATCGATGCAATACTGTAACTTCTTAAGAAATGTTCGCCATCTAAATCAAAGTGAAAAGTAACAAATTGTCCCGGCACATAGTCAAGACGTTGGCCATCTTCTTTATTGAATACCATATGCAAGATCGTCGGTGTGACCATCTTACGTTCGACTAATGTGAGATTAAAAGCATCTTTTAACATGATGTTTATATTATAATAGAGCCTATTTACAATTCTACAATATGCCGAAAACCATTGATTCTCTGTGATCCGTTGCTGATATACTTTTATCTGCGCTGGCTAGGCTTGGGCTTGGTGATAATCAATGCTTTCAATGCAGCCTAGCGAATTTAAACAGATCCTAGAGATTTGCAAAAATCTTGGCTCCCCGAGACGGACTCGAACCGCCGACCCAGTGGTTAACAGCCACTTGCTCTACCAGCTGAGCTATCGGGGAAGAGGGTTTCATCTTAAACGTTGTTTTTCTAATAGTCAATAGCTTGGGGGTGGTTTAGCATCGCTGCAGGCAGGTTAATTGACTAGAAATCACTATGGTAGGAGATAGGCAATGTAATAGCGCATTGCCGGATCTAAAACGCAATAATAGTCCTGTTTATCTCTACAGATTAAATCGAGTTTTAATAAATCTACCAAGCTTTTTTGTATACCTGAGGGGCTTAAACTTATTTTACTAGAAAAACTTTGGCCTTGAGGTTCATTTTCAGGTTGATTAGCTAAAGCAAACAATACTTTTCTACGATTTAAGGTCAAGTTGCTTAAATCATTAATAATCCAAGCAGATTGTTGTTTCACATATTCGTCCCATGCCTGTCTAACATTGGATATCGATGGGTAAGTAGGCTGGCGCCATAAGCGTCGACATAGGGCATTAACATAATATGGATGATTTTCTGTTAAAGCAATAATTTCCTCAATTATGAGCTTATCTAAAATCCGTTGCCATTGATTTTTTGCAGCTTTAGTTAAAAACTCTGCGTAGCATTGCGAGCTTATTCTATCGATAGTCATGAGATCACATAGATGATATAAAGGCCTGGATTTATCACTAAACATTGCATTTAAGCAGTGGCGTTTACTACCACAAAATACATAACTTACATATTGACTCCTTTCAACAGCATGGCGAATAGCTGCTTCAATCGTGTGATTCTCCTTAAGTTCACTAATTTGTTGGAATTCATCAAATACGACGACGCAAGATTTATTAGCTTTTTTAGCAAACATATCCAATGTTAATAGCGGTTCGGTGATACTTTCATCTGCTGTTGATCTCGATATTATTTCTAGTTTTTGACCAAAGAGATTAAATGTAATTTTTGGATTTAAATTTTTTACAGTATTTATAAGTTTCTGGCGTTTAGACTGTAGTTTAGGCAGCAATTTATTAAGCATGAGTGATATGCCAGCATAAATATGTTTATTGACTTCTGCAGGCGTTAAAGCAAATAGCAGATCAATGTTGGCCCCAATAAATGTATTTTCTTTTAACACTTGTGCGATCAAGCTAGTTTTACCATAACGCCTGGGAGCAACCACCACAACGTGTTCATGTGATTCGATGCTCGCTTTTAGCAGGTTCCTTTCCTCGTGCCGATTGCAAAATGCTTGATCAGTGGCGATACCTTGAGGAAAATACTTTTCTATTAGCATAATTTATTATACCACCTATGTGATACTAACTATATAATATAGTTAGTATGATACAATTGGTATGATACGTCAATCACGTATATCAAAGATTAAGAGTGATGCAATAAAATTTTTGCTTAAGATAATACAAGCGGCAAATCTTAGCTTGAACAAGTATTATGAGGTGACGCTTTTTACCGAACAATTTTTTTCTTAATCACAACTAAACATAGTATAATAATTTTAGCGCTTCAATCTGGGGCGTGATTACAGGAGGTGACATGTTAGATAGAGCAGAAGTTATCGATGCTAACTTTATTGAATTAGTCAATGCAAAAAGATTTCCAGCGGCAAAAAGCCTGACTACAATTGCACAAGCAAATTTATCACATAACGATATCATCGAACTATTTGAATCGCAATTGCTCAGTCGTCATTTGGATTTAAAATCACGTCAACTCAAACTCGCAAATAAAAGTTTTTATACGATTGGCAGCAGTGGTCACGAAGGCAATGCAGCAATTTCACGTGCTTTCACTTTAAAGGATATGGCGTTTTTGCATTATCGTAGTGCTGCATTTATGTTGGAGCGTGCGCGTTTTAACCCTGATATCGATATGGTTTACGATATCATTTTATCTATGGTGGCTTCTAGCGATGATCCCGTTTGTTCTGGGCGCCACAAAGTTTTTGGCCACCAAGCTTTAAATGTACCACCACAAACGAGTACCATTGCTTCACATTTACCCAAGGCGGTAGGTACGGCAATTTCCATCGCTAGGGCCGAGGAATTAAAAATCGCCAGCGCTTTAGCAGCAGATAGTGTGATTTTATGTAGTTTTGGTGATGCTTCATTGAATCACTCCACTGCCAAAGGTGCGATTAATACTGCGCAGTGGGTAACGCATCAAGGTTATCCCGTACCTATCGTTTTTATTTGTGAAGACAACGAGGTTGGTATTTCTGTTCCCACACCTAGCGATTGGGTGCAAGCAGTGATGCAAGATGCACCGAATATTCATTATTTGCCTGCGGATGGATTAAATGTATGTGATGTCTATGCCACAGCGAAACACGCGGAAACTATCGCGCGCAGCAAACGCAAACCGGTATTTTTGCATATCAAAACAGTGAGGTTATTGGGTCATGCCGGTTCGGATATTGAATCACAATATTTACCGCAAGCACAAATCGAGGCGAAAGAATATAACGATCCATTGTTACATACGAGTCGAATTTTATACCAAGAAAAAATTCTAACCCCGAGACAAATCATCGATCGTTATCAACAAGCGCGATTACGCGTTGATCGTGCCAGTGAAAAAGCCGTTGCGAAGCCAAAGTTAAGCTCTGCTAAAGCTGTATTAAGTTCGTTGCTGCCATTAACTTCTAAGGCTAAGCTACCGAAAATTCCTCCAGCAGCAAAACGCCAAGTTGCGTTTGGTAACGCGTTTGCACATATGCAACAAAAGCGTAATTTGAGTCAATTAATTAATATGGCATTAACTGACCTAATGTTGCAATATGACAACATGTTATTGTTTGGCGAGGATGTCGCACGCAAAGGCGGTGTTTATCGAGTGACAGCGGATTTAGTTAAACGTTTTGGTCAACGCCGAGTTTTCGATACGTTGTTAGATGAACAAACTATTTTAGGCACTGCCATCGGTATGGCAATGAATGGTTTTATTCCAGTGGCAGAAATTCAATTTTTAGCTTATTTTCATAATGCATGTGATCAAATTCGTGGCGAAGCTGCAAGTTTAGCCTTCTTTTCAAATGGTCAGTACAGTAATCCGATGATAGTCCGAATACCTGGTTTGGCTTATCAAAAAGGTTTTGGTGGTCATTTTCATAATGATAATACGTTGGCCGTGTTTCGCGATATTCCTGGTGTTATTCTCGTATGTCCATCTAATGGTTTGGATGCAGTAAAATTATTGCGAACTTGTATGCAGTTAGCTTATAAAGAACGTAGAATTATTCTATTCATCGAGCCTATTGCTTTATATATGACGCGTGATCTGCACGATTATGGCGATGCTTTGTGGCATTTTACCTATCCAGAATTGACTGAAACTATCACTTTCGGTGAAATTGGCGTGCAAGGTACAGGAAAAGATTTAGCGATTATTAGCTATGGGAATGGTTATTATCTTGCATCACAAGCGGAAAAGCTATTACAACAGCACTATAATTTATCTATAAAGCTTATTGATTTACGTTGGCTTAATCCATTGAATGAAGAGGCAATTTTGCAAGCGACGCGTGATGTAAAACACGTGCTCATTGTCGATGAATGTCGTCATAGTGGTTCTATTAGTGAGGCACTTATGACGATGTATTTGGAAAAATGCCCAAAATTACCCAAAATAAAGCGTATAACAGCAGAGGATTGTTTTATTCCATTGGGAACATCGTGGCAATATGTGTTACCAAGTAAAGAGAATATTATCGATGCAGCATTAGACTTAGTAGGAAAAGAAAAGCAAAAAAGAAGGGCCTGTTGACAATTCTACTATTCTGGCCGAAATTCATCGATTTTCTGTGCTCCGTTGCTCATTTACTTCTATGTAAACTGCGCTACGGTGCTCAAAAATCAATAAATTTCTGCTCAGCCTAGCGAATTCTCAACAGGCCCTAAATAAAACCGGTTTCTTGAGTTTTTATATAGGAGAGATACATGCAAGATTTTTTATTTTTAGATGAACAATATACTACAGAAGAAAAAATGGTGCGCGACACGGTGCGTCGCTTTGTGGATAATGCAGTGATGCCAGGTATTGAATCAGCCTATGAAAAAGGTTATTTCCAGCAAGAATTAATCCCGCAATTAGCTGAACTTGGTTTGCTCGGCATGACTTTGCCTGAATCTGTCGGCGGTGCCAATACAAGTTATGTTGCCTATGGGCTAGCTTGTCAAGAATTGGAACGTGGTGATAGCGGTATTCGTAGTTTTGCTTCAGTGCAAAGTTCATTGTGTATGTACCCAATTTACACCTACGGCAATGAAGCTCAGCAACAAAAATATTTGCCAAAAATGGCACGCGGGGAATTGATAGGTTGTTTTGGTTTGACCGAACCTGATGCAGGCTCCGATCCTGGCAGTATGCGCACGGTAGCGAAAAAAGTGAATGATGGTTATTTATTAAATGGCTCCAAGATGTGGATTACCAACGCACCGATTGCAGATTTGGCGGTGGTTTGGGCAAAAACAGAAGATGATATCCGTGGTTTTATTGTCGAAAAAGAATTCGATGGTTTTGAACGTAGTGAAATCAAAAATAAATTATCGCTGCGTGCTTCTTCTACAGGTGAATTAGTTTTTAAAGATTGCTTTATACCCGAAGAAAATTTACTACCGAAAAGTAAAGGTTTAGCTTCACCGCTGGGTTGTTTAACGCAAGCCCGTTATGGAATTGCTTGGGGCACCATAGGCAGTGCCATGGCATGTTATGAGATTGCACTGAATTATGCTAAGGAACGTAAGCAATTCGAAAAACCGATTGCAAGTTTTCAATTAGTACAAAAAGATCTGGTGGATATGTTTGCCGAAATTTGTAAATCGCAAACTTTGAATTTACAAATTGGCCGTTTGAAAGATCAGGGCAAAGCCACATTTAATCATATTTCTTTAGCTAAACGTAATGGCTGTCAGCAAGCGTTAAAAATTGCTAGAAAAGCCAGAAATGTTTTAGGCGGCAATGGTATAAGTCTGGAATATCATGTCATTCGTCATATGACAAATTTAGAATCAGTCTTTACCTACGAAGGTACAGACAATATCCACACTTTGATTTTGGGTCGATTCATTACCGGCGAAAATGCTTTTGCTTAAAAGCAAGATACTAAGAATTTCTAACTTGTTTCAAAAGCTTGGTCGTGTTAAATCGGAACTATTATTACCGCGAATGTGGGAATCCAGGAAAAATTACGAAAACATGAATTTTTTCTTGCAATCCAACCTGGTTCAGAACAAGATTCCAGAATTTTTGCATGTACCTATGCAAAAATTCTGGACTGAAAGGTTAGTTTTTTCACAACAGTGATTTGTCAAAAGGGAAATTAATAAATAATAATTTTACCCATAATTCTGTTGCGCTTAATTATACAGCTATTTCTATATTATCAATTTGAAAAATATAAAATACAATTATGGACAACTGCAATGGTTTACATAGAAAAAATTATTCCAGCCATTCTCACAACCTGTGTTATGTTGGTGGTAAATTCTATAGCAACCATAAACTATGCCGTTTTTTCCCCATTTATCAATAGCGTATTTAAAATTAGCACACCATAATGGCCAATTATGCTGAGGGAAATGTTGCTGAACAAAGTTCGCCCAATAGGTACAATAATTTCCTGAGCCAACCGATTGTTTAGTAGATGCAGCAGAAGATAGACTTGAAAATAAAAAAATGCTGCAAGCAAAAATGATTAAAAGAAATTTTGATTTCATAAGTAATCTCCATTAATAATGATCCAATTTATTATTTAAATTTCCATTTAGAGGAAA
>JBCDIY010000044.1:0-7809 GCA_038748435.1 Pseudomonadota bacterium
CAAGCAACTGCCACATAAGTTAGCGCGAGAAATATTAACTTTTATTAATACTCATCGGCAATATACAACGACAGCGCAACTAATAGAGGCAACGCGTGGGACACGTCTAGGTCAGGTCATACAAAGATTAGCATTAATTACTGATTTAATTGACCAAGATCAAATCGAAGCGACTTTTATTGAATTACAAAACAAATTACAAACCTTAAATCGCAATAACCAAATTGATCAGCTGATGCAAAAAGCAAAACAACATCTTATTACCGATGCTGAAAAAATATTGTTGCAAACCTTGTTGCAAGAGAAAATTAAATCTTAATTTTGCAAATTGGGTTGTGTATTGTAGCCTTACGCGAAGGCAAGTGAAGACAAGGTTGATTTATTGGAGTAAAAAATTTAAATGCAAGAAAAAAAGTTAACTATCGATAATGAGCAGCAAACTTTAAATCTAGGACAAGCCTTAGCCAAGCATTTGCCTGAGCAATTTGTGATATATCTGCATGGTGATTTGGGTGTAGGTAAAACTACTTTAGTCCGCGGAATTTTATCCGGCTTAGGATTTCATGAAAAAGTAAAAAGCCCGACTTATACTTTTGTGGAGCCCTATACCATCGACAATCGCCAGGTATTTCATTTTGATCTGTATCGGTTACATAATGCACTCGAGCTCGAAGACATTGGTGTGCGTGATTATTTTACAGGGAATGCGTTAATTTTGATTGAATGGCCAGAAGTCGCAGCACAGATATTGCCAAATCCAGATTTGCATTGTTATATTGAAATTAAAAACCAGCAAAGAATTTTTAAATTACAAGCAAATACGCGTGCAGGTACAATGCTATTAAAGCAATTAATATGAAAAAAAAATTACTTATATTTATCTTCTGTAACTTAATTTGCCTATTAGGGACGTCTTTAGCGATAGCTAAAGTTAATATCACTGATATTAGGTTATCGCATGCGGTTGACTATACCCGTGTCGTTTTAGAAATGAAACACTATCCACATTATGAAGTTTTCACTTTGGACCACCCACAACGCTTAGATTTAGATATAAAATTGGCACAAATGCATTTTTCACTTGCGCATTTAACTTTAGCTGGTAGTTTTATTAAAGATATTCGTACCAGTCATAATCATACACGAATGCGCTTTGTATTTGATTTAAATAAAAAAGTCATACCTAAAGCCTTTTTATTACGACCCAATAGCATTCATGGTTATCGCTTAGTATTAGATTTATCCTCTCCGCATGAACAAGCGTTACATGCACATGCAGCTAAACATATTAAAAAATTAAAAATTAAGCCGTACAAAACGGTAAAAAAAATTCGTGATGAAAAGCGCGATATTATCGTCGTTATCGATCCAGGCCATGGCGGTAAAGATCCTGGTGCAACCGGCCCACACGGAATTCATGAAAAAAATGTGGTATTGGCGATTTCTAAAGATTTACAAAGAAAATTAAATAAAGTCGATGGTATTCATGCTTTGTTGACCCGAAAAGGCGATTATTACATTAGTTTGCGTGAAAGATTACGTATAGCACGTAAAGATAAAGGTGATTTTTTTGTCGCTATTCACGCCGATGCTTTTTATAATCGTCGTGCTCGCGGTGCATCGATATTTGCTCTATCACAACGCGGAGCTACCAGTGAGGCCGCACGTTGGTTAGCTGAAAAAGAAAATTATTCTGAACTTGGAGGTATTGACCTAGCGGATAAAAGCTATACGCTGCGCTCGGTATTAATCGACTTATCGCAGACTGCAACGATACAACAAAGCTTACAAGTCGGCGGCTTTGTCTTGCGCTCACTGGCTAGAGTGACAGCGTTGCATCACGACGGAGTCGAGCAAGCACGATTTGTCGTATTAAAATCACCAGATATCCCTTCATTGTTAATTGAAACTGGTTTTCTCACCAACGCCCAAGAAGAAAAGCGGTTGAGTTCGCCTTGGTATCGCGAGCGTGTAGCGAAAGCCATAGCACGTGGGATAGTGAGTTATTTCCGTATTCATCCGCCACCAGGCACGTTATTCGCTTATGAGAAAAACGAACGATCGTATATCGTCAAACGTAAAGACACGCTGTCGAGCATTGCCAAACATTATCATGTCAGTATTGCAGCGATACGCAAGAATAATCATTTACAAACTGATATAATCTCCGTGGGACAAGTGTTAATGTTACCACCAAGGTGAAGGATGACGCGTATCAATATACTCCCCCCTTTATTAGCTAATCAGATTGCCGCAGGCGAAGTGATCGAACGGCCTGCTTCTGTCGTCAAAGAATTATTAGAAAATGCCATCGATGCGGGTGCCAAACGCATAAAAATCGATATTCAAAATGCCGGTAGTCAGCTTATTCGTATTCAAGATGACGGCATGGGGATACATAAAGATGATTTATCCAAAGCGATTGCACGTCACGGAACCAGCAAAATTAGTGATCTAATCGACCTGCAGAATATTTATAGTTTAGGTTTTCGCGGTGAAGCGCTAGCTAGTATCGCTGCCATTGCGGAAATGACATTAGAGTCTTGCCACCACGAAGCCGATGCCGCTTGGCAAATCAAAGTTAAAGGAGTCAATAGTCAGATTGCCCCTAAACCGACAGCGCATCCACAAGGTACCACAGTGACGGTTTATGATTTGTTTGCAGCTACACCAGCACGCAAAAAATTTCTCAAAACCTTAAAAACAGAATTTTTCCATATTGAAGAAACCATAAAACGCCTTGCATTGGCAAATTTTAATGTACGTTTCGAATTTAATCACAACCAAAAATCGGTATTTTTACTTGCGGCTGCGAGTGATGAATTAACCAAAGAAAAACGCCTGGCAAGCTTATTAAATAAAAATTTTATTCAACATGCGGTAAAACTAGACGCACAAACACAGGACTTACACATTTCTGGCTGGGTTGCCGATGCCAACTTTACTCGCCCAAGCAGCGACATGCAGTATATTTTTATCAATGGTCGCTATGTGAAAGATAAGGTCATGCAACATGCAATTAAACAAGCTTTTCAGCCGTTTGCGCTGGTTAATCGTTATCCGGCTTTGGTTTTATACTTAAAATTAAACGCAGAGTTATTTGATGTTAATGTGCATCCAACCAAGCATGAAGTGCGATTTTATGAATCCAGGCTTATCCATGACTTTGTCTACCAAGCGTTAAAGCAAGCCTTGCAAGTTGACAACGCTGATGCACTAAATCAAAAAAGCCAGCAACTCAATGAAAATATTGCATCTGAACAAATACACCAACACCAGCCAACTGAAAATGCTGTAGCTGAACAAATACACCCACACCAACCAACGCAACCCTATGTGACGCAAAACTATGTTACGTCAGCAGCCAAACCGATATCCGAGCAAGCTTTAGCGCAAACCCAAGCATTTTACCAAAGTGCGCCAGCCATGGAGTTGCCGACTATGCCAGCGGCAGCAACAGTCCAACTAAGCAAAAAACCGGCGCTGCGTTACATCGGTCAAATCGCTAAGCGTTATTTAATCTATGACAATCTTGGTTTGCAAATTATCGATGCTAAAACCGTCATGGCAGCAATTGCGGCTGAAAGATATAGCCATGAATTGTATTCTCACGCCGTTAAACAAGCCAATTTGCTTATTCCGACAAGATTGCAGTTAACCGCAACACAAACCAAACAAGTCAAAGATATTACACTTTTAAAAGCTTTTGGCTTGCAAATTGATTATATCAGTGAGACTACTTTGGTCTTACGCAAGGTCCCAAAAGTATTCATGCAAGTGGATTGGGTGAAATTTATCCAAGATTTGATCAATTATTGGTTAAAATTCATGTCTTTGTCAACTAAAGGCCAGCAAGATTATATCATCCAATTGATGCAACAACATTTACAGTTAGCAACAATCGATGCCAATGAAATTACCCAATTAATCATGCAATATGAAGCATTATTCAAATCTAAAAAAATCACTTACATGCAAGAATGGACGCTACAGACATTAGCAAAACAGTTTCATCAGGATTAGTGTAGGTGCTGAGCAGAGGTCTGGCAAATTTTTTAGCAACCACACTTAAGATAATCCAACAAAAATTGTCGGTATCGCACGAACGTAGTGCTATCCAAAAAATTAGCGATTATGATACACTATGGCTATCAAAATCTTTCGGAGTAATGCGATGGCCTGGGATGAACCGGGAAAGAAAAAAGATAAAGACAAAAAGTCCGATCCGTGGGGAGGACGCGGCAATGATGATTTATCTAAACAATTCGATGAAGCAATAGGTCGATTAAAAAAGAAATTCAATCGCATGATGTCTGGTGGTACTGGCGGTGGCGATGATGAGCAAAAAACGGCTAACTTTGGCCTCTGGGGCTTGGGTTTAATTGTCATCGTTGTATTAGCAATATGGGTCGTAGCAGGATTTTATACTGTACAAACGGCCGAACAAGGTGTGGTTTTAAGATTTGGTAAATACGCCACCACGACGCAACCTGGCTTGCATTGGATCCCAAGATTGATCGACAAAGTATTTTTAGTTAACACGCAAAAAATTTATACCTATTCTTACGATGCCAGTATGTTGACCACCGATGAAAATATCGTCAATGTTGCAGTTACCGTGTTTTATCGTGTCAATAATCCGGAAAAATATTTATTTAGAGTCTCTAATCCGGTGAACAGCTTGCAACAAGCTACAGCCAGCGCTTTAAGACAAGTGATAGGCCAAACAACGCTAGATAACGTCCTTACCGTGGGTCGTGAAGCCGTGCGTGAAGAAACCCGAGTACAATTAGAAAAGATTTTAAAACGTTATAATACCGGCATTGAAGTCACTCAGGTTGCCTTGCAACAAGCAAAAGCACCGGAAGAAGTTAAAGCCGCATTTGACGATGCCATCAAAGCCCAAGAAGATGAAAAACGCTACGCTAATGAAGCCCAAGCATACGCGATGAAAGTAGTGCCGATTGCTAAAGGTCAAGCCAAGCGTATCGTTGCTGAAGCTAATGCGTATAAACAACAAGTCGTGTTGGGTGCACAAGCTGAGATTGCCTCGTTTTTAGCGATTTTACCGGAATATAAAAAAGCCCCACAAGTCACACGTGAGCGCTTGTACTTAAGTGCAATGGAAAATGTGCTTAACGACAGCACGAAAATATTGGTGGATCAATCCAAATCTAATAATTTATTGTACTTACCTTTGGATAAACTACTGCAAGCTTCTACTAAATTAAAATTACCACGGTCGGTTACATCAATGGTACCTAAATCTATGACTACATCGACAGCAACAACTGACGACCAGAAAAACCAAGCGTTACTACCAGAATTTACTAACACCACGCGCCCAAGCCGGCAAAACCGTTATCAAGGTTTGCAATCTCAAGGAGCATCCAATGTCTACAATTAGAATTATTGGCTTAATCCTAATATTACTTATCTTAGGCGTATTGTTTTCAAGTTTATATGTCGTTAATGAAGGCTATCGTGCTTTAGTCTTGCGTTTTGGGAAAATGGAAACCAACCCTAAAACCGGTAAAGTCTTTGTCGCCCAGCCGGGAGTACATTTTAAAGTTCCTTTTATCGAAACTGTGCGTGATTTTGATGTGCGCTTACAGACGTTGGATATCCAATCTTCGAGGATTGTCACTGAAGAAAAGAAAGACGTCATCGTCGATTATTATGTCAAATGGCGCATTAGTAATTTACCGTTATATTTTCGACGTACTGGGGGTAATCCACAAACCACGGGTAATTTATTACAAAAGCAATTAAACGATAGTTTACGTGCATCGTTTGGCCGTAGGACAATTTCCGAATTAGTCTCTGCAGAACGTTCGCAAGTGATGCAGCAACTGATCCAAGATGCTAAAACCACGGGCCAAAGCTTTGGTGTCGATGTTGTCGATGTGCGCATTAAACAAATTGAATTACCTAAAGAAGTCAGCGACACGATTTTTAATAAAATGCGTACCGAACGTCAACGGGTAGCGACAGAACATCGTTCCCAAGGTCGTGCTAACGCTAATGCAATTCGCGCCAATGCCGATGCAACTGTGGTCGTCACCTTGGCTAAAGCTAAAGAAGAAGCAGCTAAATTACGCGCCCAAGGCGATGCCCGAGCGGCAAATATTTATGCTCAAGCTTATCAGCAAGATCCAGATTTCTATGCGTTTTATCGTAGTATTCAAGCGTATCAATCGACGTTTAATAATAAAAATGATATTTTAATTCTGCGTCCGGATAGCCAATTCTTTAAATATTTTGATAGTGCTGGCATCAATCGCAACAAAAAGACAGCAAGCCAATAATTCAGATTTAATATACTAGTAAGCCAATGAAAAAAAATATCATAGTCTTAGGCACGCAATGGGGTGATGAAGGTAAAGGTAAGATCGTCGATCTTTTGACACCACAAGTTGCAGCCGTCGTGCGTTTTCAAGGTGGTCATAATGCTGGTCATACCTTGGTGATAGATGGCAAAAAAACTATCCTACATTTATTACCTTCAGGGATTTTACATCCACACATTAAATGTTATATCGGCAATGGTGTTGTCGTTTCTTTGCCCGATTTATTTGCCGAGATAAATACCTTAAAAGCCAATCACGTTACGGTATTAGACCGCTTATTTATCAGTCATTATTGTCCTATTTTATTGCCATCGCATATTGCTATCGATAAAGCCCGCGAACAAAAACGTGGTGCGACAGCCATTGGTACAACAGGACGTGGCATTGGTCCCTGCTATGAAGATAAAGTTGCCAGACGTGGCTTGCGTATGGCGGATTTATTGGATGAAAATTTTCTTAGCCTAAGACTAAAAGAACTGCTGGAATATCATAACTTTTTATTAACGCAACGTTATCAAGAAAGGCCGATTGACTATCAAGCCACCTTGGATGAATTATTAGAAAAAAAAGCCTTTCTGCAACCGATGTTGACCGATGTGACGGCAAGTCTAGCAAAACATCAAGCCAAACAAGAAACCATTTTATTTGAGGGGGCGCAAGGCACACTCTTGGATATCGATCATGGCACTTACCCTTATGTCACCTCATCGAATACAATTGCCGCTGCTGCTTCGGTAGGTACGGGGTTTGGCCTGTTAAATTTCGACGAGATCATCGGTGTGACAAAAGCTTATACCACTCGCGTTGGTGCCGGCCCATTCCCAACCGAATTATTAAATGATGAAGGTCAATATCTTGCAAACAAAGGCCATGAATTTGGTTCCACGACCGGACGACCACGGCGTTGTGGTTGGTTTGATAGTGTTGCGTTAAAACGAGCAGTGCTTATCAATAGCATTAACAGTTTATGTCTCACCAAACTCGATGTGCTTGATGGACTCAAACAAATTAATATCTGCATCAGCTATAAATGTGATGATAAAGAGGTAACCACCTTAAGCGCTGGCGCCAAAACCTTTGCCAGTTATGAACCGGTTTATCAAACTTTTCCGGGCTGGCAAGAAACCACTTTAGGTATTAAAGATTTTACTGCCTTGCCAGCAAACGCCAAAAATTATCTCAACGCCATTGAAAAAATCGTTGGCGTACCCATCACTATGATTTCCACTGGCCCTGAACGTGAACAGATGATTTTGCGTACTTGATTACTTTTAATATTATCCGCATTTATTCAGCTTAATTATCCAAGATACAATCTTTAGAGTTTTGTTTGCAAATATCAGCAGATGTATTAATTCAAAGCTTATATATAAAAAAGGTTGTGTATGAAAAAATTGAGATTTACATTTTGATATTAATTTTTTACCATAACGAATTTTTCATAATAGGATAATTCATG
>JBCDIY010000045.1:0-7806 GCA_038748435.1 Pseudomonadota bacterium
AGCTTGAATACGAATGATGCTATGTTTAAGGAATTTGAGTCAGGTGCTGTGTTTGATTTAGTGTTAATCTGGGGTGGTATTATCGGATTTATCATCATGATGTATGTGATTTTGGATGGGTTCGATTTAGGCATCGGAATTTTATTTCCGTTTGTTAGAAACTCCAACCAAAGAGAAATCATGATGAGTACTGTCGTGCCGGTATGGGACGGTAATGAAACCTGGTTAGTGCTAGGTGCAGCATGCTTATACGCGGCATTTCCTGTAGCTTATTCGACGTTATTGCCGTTACTTTATATTCCCATCTTAATCATGCTGGCAGCATTGGTATTTCGTGGAATTGCGTTTGAATTTTTGTTTAAAGCGCATAAAAGCCGGTTCTTGTGGGTGTTTTCTTTTGCTGCTGGATCAATTTTAGTTGCTTTTGCTCAAGGCTTGATTTTAGGAACTTTTATTAAAGGTTTCGGTAGTGTTGCTGAACCTATGCCTGCTGGAGCCGTTCAATGGTTTAGTGGCTTTAGTATTATGACCGGCATTGCTATGGTCTGTGGTTATGCATTACTTGGCGCAACCTGGTTGATCACCAAAACTCACGGTGCACTACAAGATAAGATGTATAAATATGCTGAAACTGCTTTAGTATTAGTGGCCATTTTCGTCGGTATCGTCAGTATCTGGACGCCATTTACTGATCCTACGGTGATGACACGCTGGTTTAGTTTACCAAACTTTTTCTTTTTAGTGCCATTGCCGATCATTACCGGCATATGCGTGTTATATCTCTTATATGCTTTGTATCAACGTCATGAAAGAGAACCATTTGCTATGGCTATCTTGATATTTATTTTATCTTATGCCGGATTGGTCATCAGCATTTTCCCTTACATCATTCCACATAGAACAACTGTGTGGCAAGCTGCTGCACCGGAAAATACTTTAGTGTTTGTATTAATCGGTGTAGTGATATTATTGCCGATTTTGCTTGGATATACGTTTTATCAATATCGCGTATTTAAGGGTAAAGTAAAAACTTCAGATTTACATTATTGATATAATTCAATAAGGAGCTAACGTAATGAAACAAGCAAAGAAAAGAAAAAACCAATGGTTTTGGTTTGTCGGACTTTACCTGTTAAGTTTGGTTGTTGTTGCGATTGTTTCTTACGGCGGTCGTTGGTTAGTAATGGGATAGTGATTGATATGGAGTTATAATGCTGTTCTTCAACTGATACAACAATCTTAAACCTAGTAATTCTTGAGTTAAATTTGAATGGCTGCAGATTTTCGTGTGAACGAGGAGCACTGAGAACTGGAGCGGAATGTACATAAAAGTACTTGAGCACCAGGAGCGCAGGTGCGACAAAGTTCACGCGGAAATATGAAGTTATTCAAGTTTAAATTATTATTGGTCTTGCATCTGATGAAACTGCGTCAGCAAATCGTTAATTATGTTGACGATATCTTTATTGTTAGGTTGTAGTTGTAAGCGCATTAATTCTTCTTCTTTTTGAATTCGAAACAAAAATGCCTTGATATGTTCCTTAATAATATTTACCGGTTCAAACTTATCTTGATGCATTTTGCGGGCTTTAAGTTTTTCAAAGTAAGCGCGCAAATGATGCATGATGCTTTCATTCACTTGGATTTCATTGGGGATTAATAAGGCAATCGCTGTACGTAATGCAGAATAAATCAAAACAAATTTTTTATCAGTTTTGGTTTCAGCATTGGCTAACCGTTCTAGGATAATAAATTTAATATACTGTCCTGCCAAGCCAAATTTGTGCGCGCAATGCATAACCAGGTTATAGGCTTCTTCTGGTTTGCGGGCAGCGATATACAAAGTACTGAGTAAATCTAACGCTTCTAAATTTTCAAATTCTATCGCATTGTGTAATAGTTCAGCTTTTGTTTCAAATGTTAGATCCTGATTTGAACGTACGAAATTGAGCAGCTGATTTGAAATCACTTGGTAAATTAGCAGTGGTTCTTTTTGATTAGAAGATGCGGTTGTTAAGTCAAATTGCTTAAACATGATTATCTCCTAAATATTGGGGTAGTGTTTTTATTCGGTTTTTCCTCAATAGAAGCTTCGTTCTTATGTCCTCTATTCGTTTCTTGTTTAAAAAATCGATTTGAAGGCGCTTTTATTTTTGGTGATTCTATCGTTGAATTTAATAGGTGTTCTAACTCATCTTGAAGTTGGTTGCTAAGCGTCTTAGCCAGCTTAGTATCGTGACGTAGAGTTTTAAAGAAATCATTTTCGATAGCCCCTGATGGGTTTCTCTTTAGTGCATATAACTCTTTTAGTACAAATTTTTTGGAGGGTTGTGGTTGAGGTTTATTGAATAGTGGAACAATATTTTCTGTAGTATGAAAAAGTCCAAAGACATTTAATCCTTCTACAGGCTTTCTCGGAGATATATTAGAATGACTTAGCTTCTTAATCGGAAATTTAACTATATTAGGCATAATTTCGACATCCTGTCAGTTTTGAACGCTTTACCACTTTACTACCTCTCTTCGCGACAATCTTGTATAAAATACGAATATTCTATAAATTAGAGTTTATGACAAAATTGCTTTATAAACCAACTTAACTATGCTGTCAAAAAACAACTTAGAAACACCTATTATCATTGGTCATCGCGGCGCTAGTGGTTATGCGCCTGAAAATACGTTAAGCGCGTTTGAAAAAGCTCGTAATTTAGACATCAAATGGGTGGAGTTTGATGTTGTCTTAACAAGCGATTTCATTCCAGTACTTCTCCATGATACCACAATTGATCGCACGACCAACGGTCTGGGCAGCATATTACAGTATTCTTTTGATCAATTGCAAGTTTTTGATGCCGGAAGTTGGTTTGCTCCAGCGTTTAAAGGTGAGAGAATTCCAAGCTTAGCAACTGTGCTGACTTTTTTACGTAAAAACAATCTATTTGCCGTCATAGAGATTAAAGCGTTAAAAAATAATGAAAAGCAGGTTGCTACAAAAACTATGGAAATTATCGAGAAATATTGGCCTGATTATCAGGATAAAGTAATCGTTTCTAGTTTTTCTTATGCAGTTCTAAAGGTGGTCAGGCAGTTGCTTAAGGAGGTTAAAATCGGGCTAGGAGTGGAAAAATGGCAGCCAAATATATTAGATCAAGCACAGCAAATCAATGCTTATTCCGTGCATATTAATCAACAAATTCTTAAGCAAAAATACATACATTTCGCACAAGCAAAAGGCTTCAAAGTATACGCTTATACCGTAAATGAAAAAAACCGTGCTCGCCAATTGTTAAATTGGCAAATAGATGGTATGTTTAGCGACTATCCGGATAAAATTTTACCATTATGCAAATAATTAAAAATAGTTTGAAGGCATTATTAATCTGTCTGTGCATTATACAGATAACTTATGCCAAGCCAATTAAAATTACTTTTTGGCATTCTATGGCAGGACAGCTTGGAGTTGTTGTTAATCGTATTGTTGCACAATTCAATCAATCGCAATCTGAATATCAAGTCGTTCCTATCTATAAAGGCAACTATCCACAAACGTTAACTTCAACTGTGGCGGCATTTCGTGCCGGCCAACAGCCAGATATGGTGCAAATATTTGAAGTCGGTACGGCAACTATGGTAAATCCGCCTGGTGCTATCGTGCCGGTTTACAAGATCATGCAGCAGGCAGGCATTGATTTCCCTGAAACACAGTTTATTCCCGCCATAGGCAGCTATTATTCCAATGCAAAAGGGCAATTATTGGCCATGCCTTTTAATAGTTCAACACCGGTAATGTACCTCAATGATGCGGCTTTTAAGCGCGCTCGATTGAATCCAAACAAGCCACCCAAAACCTGGCCAGAATTAAAACGTGCGGCATTAACCTTATTACGTTCTGGGCAAAAATGTGGTTTTACCACAGGTTGGCCTTCGTGGATTCAGTTAGAAGCTTTTAGTGCATGGCAAAATGTGCCATTTGCAACCGCAGATAATGGCTTTGCTGGCTTGAATGCTAGGTTGATTTATAATAATCCGATTGTTATTCGACATATTACCGCATTAAAAAACTGGGAACAGCAAAAAATCTTTGTTTATGGTGGACGTCAAGATAATGCACAAGCATTGTTTACCAGTGGCAAATGTCCAATTTTGATGGAATCTTCAGGTTCACGAGCAGATTTAATTGGCCAATTACCTTTTCATGTGAGTGTTGCGGCTATCCCCTATGATCCCACGGTGAAAGATGCACCACAAAATATGTTAATCGGTGGTGGTGCTATATGGGTGATGAGTCGGCATAATCCCCAGATTTACGCTGGTGTTGCCAAGTTTTTACAATTTTTAGCCAGTGCAAAAATTCAACTACAATGGTCCAAAGCGACAGGGTATTTACCGGTAACGAAAAGTGGCTATGCCTTAGCTAAGCAGAGCGGTTATTACCGTAAGAATCCTGGTGCAGAAGTAGCAATAAAAGAATTAATGTTAAAACCACCGACAAATAATTCTCGGGGTATTCGTTTAGGCGGATATAGTCAAATTCGAGTTATCAATAATGAAGCGCTGGAAGCAATACTATCAAAGCAAAAAACAGTGAAACAAGGATTGCAGGATGCCATTACTCATGGTAATTTTATCTTACGTCAGTTTCAAGAAAATGTAGAGGTCAGTAAAAAATAAATGCAACGACGTTCGACTTTCAAAACTTCCTGGTTACCTTATGCTTTAATCTTACCGCAGATTATCATTACCTTGATCTTTTTTATTTGGCCAGCAGGCGAGGCATTATGGCAATCCATGTTTCGTGGTGATGCCTTTGGCTTACATGAAAAATTTGTTTGGTTTGCTAATTTTATTGAACTTTTTAATAATCCTTATTATCTGCAATCGTTTGCTGTGACAGTGATCTTCAGTATTCTGGTGGCGGTTATTGCTTTGAGTGCTGCGTTATTTATGGCAGTGTTGATCAATCGCGTGATAAAAAATGGGCCTTATAAAAGTTTAGTGATTTGGCCCTATGCGGTTGCGCCGGCAATCGCAGGGGTTTTGTGGCGGTTTTTATTTGATCCAGCAGTAGGAGTGGTTGCCTATGTTTTACAGCAATTTGGGATCCATTGGAATTATCTTTTAAATGGTAAACAAGCGTTGTTTTTAGTGATTATCGCTGCAAGTTGGCAGCAATTTAGTTATAATTTCATATTTTTCTTGGCTGGTCTGCAGGCCATTCCTAAATCTTTAATCGAAGCGGCAGCGCTGGATGGAGCGGGCCCCATGGCACGGTTTTGGAGCATTGTATTTCCTTTGCTTTCACCAACGACATTTTTCTTATTAGTTATGAATATTATTTTTGCATTTTTTGGTACCTTTGGCGTGATTCAGACGGTGACTCAAGGCGGCCCAGCAGGTGCGACCAATATTTTAGTGTACAAAGTTTATTACGATGGTTTTTATGGCTTAAATTTAGGTGGCTCAGCAACGCAGTCTGTGATCTTATTGTTAATTGTTGTCAGTTTAACCGTGATACAATTTCGCTATATCGAACGTAAGGTGCATTATTAATGGTTGAAAATCGACCTTTTTTAACAGGTTTGACACATGTTTTTATTTGGCTTGGCATCGTCATCGTTGTCTTGCCGATTTATATTGCTTTTGTCGCATCAACGCATCCATTGATAGATTTATTGCGCGCGCCTATTCCCTATTTACCTGGTAAGGACTTAATACATAATTATATTACAGTGATTAAAAACGGTTTTGCTGCGACTGGAGGTGAGCCGATCTGGCCGATGATGTGGAATTCATTCGTCATGGCCTTAGGTATTGCTGTGGGAAAAATTTTTGTATCGATATTATCTGCTTTTGCTGTGGTGTATTTTCGTTTCCCGTTACGCAATTTTTTCTTTTGGCTGATTTTTATTACCTTGATGCTGCCAGTGCAAGTGCGGATATTACCCACATTTGAAGTGGCAGCATCATTACATTTGTTAAATACCTATACTGGTTTGACTTTGCCATTGATTGCCTCGGCTACGGCGACATTTTTATTTCGGCAATTTTTCTTGACTGTGCCAGGTGAATTAGTCGAAGCCGCACGTATGGATGGTGCCAGCCCAATGCGATTTTTTTGGGACATATTATTGCCGTTATCAAAAACTAATATTGCTGCGTTATTTATTATTATGTTTATCTATGGCTGGAACCAATTCCTCTGGCCGTTGGTGATTACAACCAAAAGCTCCATGACAACGATAGTTATGGGTATTGAGAAATTAGCTAATATTGCTGATCAAATTCCGCAGTGGAACTATATTATGGCAACGGTGATTTTAGCGATGTTGCCGCCAGTTATTATTGTGGTGTTCATGCAACGCCTGTTTGTTAAAGGTTTGATTGAAACGGAGAAGTAAATGGCAAATTTAGTTTTACGCAATCTACAAAAAAGTTATGCCGATGTGCATATCATCAAAGATTTTAATCTTGCTGTTGAAGAAGGTGAAATGCTTGTCGTTGTTGGACCCTCCGGTTGTGGTAAATCGACTTTATTGCGTTTAATTGCTGGACTTGAAGAAGTCAGTGGGGGTGAGATATTTATTAAGGATAAAAAGGTCAATCGCTTAGAACCTAAGGATAGAAATATCGCTATGGTATTTCAAAATTATGCGCTTTACCCACATATGACGGTTTTTAACAACATGGCCTATGGATTAAAACGGCGTAAACGTCCAAAAGAAGAAATTGCCAAACGTGTCGCCAAAACTGCAAGTATTCTAGGCTTAGAAGATCTATTAGATCGTAAACCACATCAACTTTCTGGCGGGCAAAGACAACGTGTGGCTATGGGTAGGGCAATCGTGCGCAAGCCAACTATTTTTTTATTTGATGAACCGTTGTCAAACTTGGATGCTAATTTGCGTGCACAAATGCGGATAGAGATTCGCAAATTACATCAAGAGTTAAAAACCACCAGCCTTTATGTCACCCATGACCAAGTTGAAGCGATGACATTAGCTGATCGCTTAGCTGTTTTAAATAAAGGCCAAATTGAACAAATCGGTACGCCCGCAGAAATTTATCAAACCCCTAGTAGTCAATTTGTCGCTGGCTTTATGGGTTCGCCGCCGATGAATTTTCTCAATGCCAAAATTAACGACATGGGCAACGCGATTCAATTGCATGGTGGGACTTTACTACCTTTTCATGAAGACACGATAGCAGCCAGAAAAGGCCAACCGATTGTTCTTGGTATTCGTCCAGAGAATATCGTTAAAGCGCATAAACAAGGTGCAGATAGATTTGATATCGATATTCACTTAGTTGAAAGTTTAGGTGCTGAGCAATTAATTCATGGTCGTTTCCCCGGCGATAAGCAAACCTTAGTATTAAGATTACCGACAAAAATTAAAACCCATGCAGTTGGTGAACGTATTACTTTAGGCGTCATGCCAGATAGTTTGCATTTATTCGATCCGCAGAGTAAATTGCGTGTGGCTTGATGCTTTGATTGGTCCTCACAAATTTTGATCGTTAATTTTCTGAATTAGTGTGGTTCGTCGGTTGGGTTGAGCGAATGCGAAGCCCAACAATCTTTAAGCAAGAATTTATTGTGTTTAATTTTTTTAACAAAGCGAAAAAACCTATTTTTTTAAAAAAATCGATTAAAGCATTTAAATGCGTGAAGTGAATTAGAGGTTTTATCAATAGTCATTCTTTTTAAGTTGTTAATATACGACGAAATTTGTTAACTTTTGAGTTGCTTTTTATTCCTATAAATTTTTTTGGTAATTCACCATTATTAAAAATACAAAAATCCTTTAG
>JBCDIY010000046.1:0-7803 GCA_038748435.1 Pseudomonadota bacterium
AAATTAATGTATATAAATTATCGGCTTCAGAGCGGCTTAACATATTTTTCAGAAACATTTGAAAATAACTGTCCCTTGTATTTGCAGGCTTTTCTTCTAGTAGTTTCTTTAATACACCATCTAAACATTGTCCGAATGTCTTGTCTTTTACAAGAGATAGATCCTGTATAGCTTGAACAACTTTACTTTTTTCAGAAGCATTATTAGTGCTACTCATATATTCATTTAAACATTTAATAGTATACTCACGATAATTATCAGAATTATCTAGAAGCATATAAAGTGAATGTTTTGAGTTATTAACTGCCCATCGTAGGGCCTTAGTAAATACTTTTTCTATTTCTCCCAAATTTGCTTGACTCACGACTTACTCCTTAGCATTTAAGTTAAATGAAAATTTCTATTAGCATTAGAAATTTTTATCCTACAACAATAATTTGCACAAGATAACACAATCAATTTTCAAAATCTAATTTTTTTTAATTTTCTTCACTTTGCAATATCTGTCCATCGAATAATTCTAATTGGCGGGCGGTACTTTTAGCGAATTCTTGATCGTGGGTGACGCAGATGATGGTAGTACCCTCTTCTTGATTGAGTTGATCAAAAATATTCATGATGACACGGGCGTTATTGGAATCGAGACTGCCTGTAGGTTCGTCAGCAAATAAATATTTTGGTTTCATCGCCATGGCTCTGGCAATAGCGACACGTTGTGCTTGACCGCCGGATAATTGTCCAGGGCGTTTATGTATATGTTCAGCTAATTCAAATTGCTCTAATAAATGCATAGCAAAGGCTTTATGCTGTTTCTCTGAATTGGTTTTTTTAGCTGGCATTAAAACATTTTCTAATGCCGTTAATTCTGGTAATAAATAATGGAATTGAAACACAAACCCCATCTCACGATTACGAAACGCATGCAACGCCTTTTCACTCTTTTGCTGCATCATTTCACCATCGATCCAGACTTCACCCGAAGTCACGTGATCCAAACTACTCATACAATATAATAACGTGGTTTTGCCTGAACCCGAGCGTCCAGTGAGGCTGACAAATTCACCTTGATTAATGCAAAGCGAAATATCATGCAGAATTTTTACTGGCGGTTTACCAAATGACTTACATACATTTTTTAACTCAATCATGCGCTGGCCTCAGAACGAATAATCGCAATCGGTTGTAATTTACCTGCTGCCTTGGCAGGTAAGATACTCGCAAACAGTGCTGAGCCTAAGGCTAATGCGATGCCATAAATATAAATCGAAATATTGAACGCCACCACCATGGTACTCTTGCCTGAGGCTACCATACCCACCGCAGGTAAAGTCGAAATATATAGACAAATTAAGTTTCCAAGTAATAGCCCGATACATCCACCGATTAAACCAAACAACAATCCTTGAATAAAAAATAATTGAATAATATCACTTGAGGTATAACCTATCGCTCTTAAAATGGCGATCTCCCGCCGCTTTTGATTAATCATGATATTCAAAACATTATAAATACCAAAAGCGGAAACTAATAAAATCGAACACACCATAAAATAGCGGATAACATCTTGCACGTAAAACACTGAAAGAATATTCGCACTGGTTTGTTGCCAGCTCTCAACTTTATCACGACTAAACGCTTGCCATTGTAAGGCTAAGTTTTTCGCGTCGTAAGGATCTTTGACTTTAACAGCAATCGTAGTAATTTGGCCGGATCTATCCTCAAGATTTTGCACATCGGTTAATGCTGCATAAGCTTGGGTATCATCTGTGGCTTTATTACCGGTATGAAAAATCCCCACGACTTTAAATTGCTTGCTTTCACCTTGTTGATTGGTAAGTTTGACAGCGGTATTGATAGTCACCCCGAGTTTTTGCGCCAAGCCTGAACCTAGAATAATTCGATTTCCACCTTGTTTTAACTGTGCAAATGACCCTACCTGCATGTAATCAGCAATGTTTGTCACTTTAATTTGATCCGCCGCTACTGTACCGATTAAATTGACATTTTGTGAAGATGAATCATGCGAAATCAATAAACTTGCTTGAATTTGTGGGGTAAAGGCAACGACTTCAGCATTATTTTTTAGTTTTTTATACCAACCTTGTGGATTTAAAATGTAATTTAATTCGCGCACACCGGAAGGTGGTGTCATCCATTTAACTAAGGTCTTTTTCGGGAATAAATTGCCGGTTACGGTTTTTTTAGTGATATATTGCTCTTTGGCTGAAATAGTCACTTGCGGCATGTTATTCACAAGTTGATCCAATAAAAATTGTTGAAACCCAAGCATAAAGCCAGAAATCACCACATAAGCAGTAGTGCCTAAAATAATTCCTAGTAAAATAAATAACGATTGTTTTTTGCGTGCCAACATTTGCCGTAAAGCCAGAAACAACATATTACACCCTCAACAAAACTTCTGCATTTTTGGGAATATTATCGGAAAGCAATTGCCCCCAGCCATCGGTAACAGAACCGATTTTCACAGCCACAGTTTTAATTTGATCCGCCACTTTATAAGTGATTTTGCCTTGCTTCACTGATTGCACCGGCACTTGTAAGGTATCAGCGTGGGTTTTGGTGATAATCGCTACATCAGCGGTCATACCTGGAAGGATTTTTTCGGGTAAATCTGGCGCAGTGATACGTATGAAAAAATTACCCTCGTGAGAATATATCGATTCGATCTTGCCATAAAATTTTTGCTTTGGCATCGCTTCAAAACTAATGATAGCTTGTTTACTCTTGCCGATATTCAATAGTGAATCTTGATCCATATTCACCAGTAAATAGCGGCGCTTTAAATTAGTTAAGGTTAAAATCGTCGCTTGCGGATTTGCAACTTGGTTAGAAAAAAATGGCCGTGAGGTAATTGTGCCGGAAAATGGTGCTAATACATAATGTCCATCATTATACTGCACGAGCTTTTCACCTTTATTTACATAATCTCCAGTCTCAACAAAAATTGTTTTAACAAAGTTAGTGACACCAACACTTAAATTATACACTTGATCAGAATGCACTGTGCCTAAACCATAAATCGCCTGCACCATGTTTCCGACGCGAAGTTTTTGCCAATGCTGCACAGTTTTATGTTGATAAATAAAATACGCCGCGACGATAATGCAAACGAATAATGGCAGCAGGAACCATTTTGCTTTACTCATCATGTGACTTACCCCCAAAATTAATCGGTTTAATTCTCGCTGCTAAGTACTGAATAAATTCTGCATGTGCTTGTATATCGGCATCCGCAATGCCTTCACATAGTTGCGCCCAATACTGACTCATGAAATTAGCAACGGTTTGATGTAGCTTTTTCCCTTTTGGTGTTAAATAAAGTTTAATGCCGCGCCTGTCTTTTGCATCTTCTTTTCTGGCAACAAAACCGCGAGCGATTAATCTATCCAGTGAACGACTCATAGCTGATGACTGCATACCAACATGCTCAGCCAAAGCATTTTTACTCAATTGCACATTCTTAACTAAAGACAGAATGATGCGAACATCTACGCGTTGTAACTGATGTTTTTTCTGCATCGGCGTGATTACATGCCTTTCCAGCAACATGACCAACTGCCGCACCGAGTGAAATAATGTTGTACTTGATGATTTTTTAACCATTCCCCATTATAACGCATTGCAATTAAATTGCAATGCGTTATAAATAGTTATCTTTCCCCACAATGTAATCAGTTGATTCCGCAGTGTTAAAACAATGGCTACATGATTTCCTAGTAAAGTAGCCAGTGGTTGAGCGCAGCGGAACCACTGGAATCTCCGGTGTTTCGCTTACGCTGTACATCTGCTAAATCCCCCTGAAACTAGAGGCTTTTCGGTAAGAAATTTGCAAAGTTGTATAGATATACCATCAGAACAATATATTGACAAATCTCCCCTAACCCCTCTTTTGAAAAAAGAGGGGAATGGCCGTGCATGAAATTACACAACAACACGACCATAGAAGAAATCGAAGCAGAGTTGAATGAATTAACATGAAAAAAAAGATAAAGCTTTTTTCCATATGATGATAAAATGAATTATATATTTACAAAAAGTGAATAAATTTAGTGCTTTTTTTGCGCTAAAATATTAGCCGAAAATTGCACTCAAACGACATAAAAAGAGAAAAGAGCTATGCAACAAACTACACATTACGACACTTTAGGGATTGCTTATGATGCTACTCGAACACAGATAAGCACTGCTTTTTATAAAAAAACAGGTACCATATTAAATAATAATCCTTCACCTTCTAATGAGGATTGGGAAAACTTACATAATTTACTTGCAGCATACAGAGTTTTATCTAATCCAGAAGAAAGAGCTAAGTATGATGATGAATTAGAAAATTCCAATTTTTCACAGGCAGGATTTGGAAGAGATGGAGATAATCCAAATGCAACAGAAGATTTAGGTGATGAAGAGGAGGGATATGAATTAGGCGATGAAGAAATTCAACAAGAAAACCCTTCAACACCTAACCCACATGATCATAACGAATTTTTACGACAACATAATGAATATTTGCAACAACAAAATAAAAGATTAGCAGGCCACAACGATTTTTTGCGACAACAAAACTCATTTTCCGCAAATTTTACTACAACATCGGTATTTTACATTCATCCTGTAAGCAATCGAGATCATTTAATTTTGCTCGCAAGTCTGTTACTGTTAGATTATCACAGAGCGGTTAGATTCAACGATTTTGATTTACTTAGCCAGACAGCAGACAGCATATTTCTTTTCCGAAAACTATTAGGCGATCATGAACCTGAACTACTGGAACAATTTGATTTGACTTTAGCTAGTATTACTCTGCCACTTTATTCTAGTCTACTAGTTCAAGAAGCAAAACTTAGTTTTTTCTCAAAAATATTTGCCGTTATGTTTTTGGTGTTTGATTTGATTACACAACCACTTAATTTATTAATTGAGACTTATTCCTGCACCCACCCTGAAAAAGAAAGTTTGTTTACAACACTAATGCAGATGCTATTTACATCAAACCACAATAAAGATGAAGATAAAGCATATGAGAGCTTTTTGGAAAAAGTAATGAATATGATTGATGAACACTTGCAAAAGGATAATGACGTATCATCACCCTCTTTTGTGTAGCGTTGTTGCATAAATCAAAAAAATTATCTGTCATTCCAGAATTTTTGCATAGGGATATGCAAAAATTCTGGAATCTAGTTCTGAACCAGGGATGGATTGTAAGAAAAAAATCATGTTTGCGTAATTTCTCCTGGATTCCCGCTCCTCATTCAAGCGGGGGACAGGCCCCGCGGGCTGTAGTATCCCCACGAATTTTAACCCACTCATAAGACCCGAGTTTTATATAGATTTTTAGCCTTTCATTTCACTTTTCACGAATGAGATCTAATTTCTTCCGATTGATTGTGGTAAAATTAAATCTATGCAAAACATAGAACGTAATGTAAAAACCCTATTTATTTAATTAATTCATTGTTTTATAGTTTAAAATTCAGAAATTAGAGATTTTTAATTATGCCAGATCATTACGAAACCTTAGGTGTATCCAAAGATGCAAGTCAGGGAGAAATAAAAAAATCCTATTATAAACAAGCTCGTGAACACCATCCAGATAAACAGACCGATCCAGCAAAAAAATCTGCCGCTGAAGAAAAATTCAAAGGAATTAATGAAGCTTATGCGACACTTTCAGATCCAGACAAAAGACAAGCATATGACAACACTTTAAAACAACAAGCGAATCAACCTCAACAAGGTGATAACACTCCATCTCAAAATTCTGCTAATAACAACACTACCGCAGAGAGTAACGCTTCAAGCTCGACGGCTGACACAAACCAAAATTCACAATATGCAAATACCAATCCATTTTATGGAAACTATTCTACACCCGATACAGAGAGTTTTTCATCAGCTATACCAACACACGAATTTATGTCCGCAGCCTTTAAAAGTGACTTTGCCCCCACACCGGAAAACAGTGTGTTTTTAGGCATTTTATTATTAAAAAATTTGCATTATGCGATGCGTACCGGAGATTTAGAGTTATTACAGCAAACTTGCCAGCAAATATTTGCCTATAGACAATATCTTTATGAAAATGACCCATTAACGCTGATACACTTTGACAGTGCTCTAGCAAAAAATATTGCTCCATTGTATCAATCGGCATTAGATAATCAGCAGGAACCGGCTTTTTTTACTAAGTTACTCTGTGTTGCATTTCTAGTGGTAGATTTTTTACTTGAACCCTTAGATTTACTCAATAAAACCGCAACAAGTGAACACACTGAATCTGAAAAAGAATCACTCATAGCAAAAGTAATCAAAATATTTTTCGTATCTAGTAGTAACACTGATGAAAAGTATGATGAGTATAAAGAAAGAATGCACAGCCAGACAAAAGAACCAGAAAATGTAGCCCAAGGAAATATCCGTATTCCAATCCCAACTATGGGTTAGTACAAGTTGTTAAACTACTGTCTAGCAGATACTTAGATTAATCTAAATATGAATTATTACACCACCGCTTTAGACCACCAATATCGAATTTTCAATCAATACAGGACGATTATAAATTAAAATTACCTCATCAGATCCGCTAATTGCTGACGAAACGTAGGGCCATACAGGACTGCACCTACGGGTACTTGGTTTTCAAGTTTTTCAGCTATCTTATAAGCCCATTCAGGCCCAAAACCACCACATAATTCTATCATTTGATAACCTTCGGCCGCTAAAGCAACAGCCACATCAAGCGCTCTAGCTTTGTCAGACATATCAACACCGACTGCCTTAAACTTATATCCTTGTTTCTCTGTAGTAACGGTATTCTCTTCCGGGGTAAATCCTGGTGATAAAAAAATAAAAGCAAATGATTTGAATTTCATAATCTTAACTTCTTTAAAAAAAATTAACTAAATTTCTTAAAATCGATCTTCGACTCCGTGCCATTCATCAAACGTTTAATATTTTCTTGATGGCGAATGACAATTAAAATGGCCATGATGATAAAAGGAAAAAATAAGCCACTCATGCCAGTTAAAAAAGTGCCAAAAACAACAATCGCTGCAGTTGCACATAGTGAAGCAAATGAGGAAAAGCGGGTAATTGCTGCGACTACTATCCAAACGATCAAGGCGAAAATGCACAATAATAGTGAAATCCCTAGTACGCCACCAAACATAGTGGCAATGCCCTTGCCACCTTTAAATTGAAAAAAGCAAGGAAACATATGGCCAACTACTGCAGCTAGCATGACCCAGGCTAAACTCCCTCCAGTTAAACCGACAACACTCGCTAACAACACTGGAATAAAGCCTTTTAATATATCGCCTAATAACACTAAACCAGCCGCTGCTTTGCCGCCTATGCGTAATATATTAGTTGCACCAGGATTTTTTGAGCCTTCCTTGCGCGGATCTGGTAAGTTCATTATTTTAGCAACGATAACCGCGCTAGATAACGAGCCTAAAGCATAACCAATGGCCATAAAAAAAATCGTTACAATAAACATATTTTTGTTCCTCAATTAATCATCAATTTATTAATTTCCCATATTGAATCATTCATTTTTAGGGCAAATATAAAACTATAAATCCCAATTTGGGAACAATTCAACCTTAAATTATGTTACTCTATAATTGTTATCAATGTCATCATTAACAATGATTTTGTTAACACAGATGCCTTGATTTAGCGGCAGCAAGATCAAGGTTTAGTTTTTTAAGACAAACCCTTTATCGCGCTATGTTTGATCAAGGTTACAATTTGGTTTTCAGCATTTTATGGCAAACAGCA
>JBCDIY010000047.1:0-7797 GCA_038748435.1 Pseudomonadota bacterium
TCCGTTAGAAAAAAGTATTAATGGCGTAGAAGGAATGATTTATATGTCATCCGCCAGCACCAACAATGGTGACTCTGTGATTACTATCACCTTTAATGTTGGTTATGATTTAGATATCGCCGCAGTTGATGTTCTTAATAAAGTCACCCCAGCAAAACCATTATTACCCGAGACGGTATTAAAAGCTGGTGTCAATATTGAGAAAGTATCGAATAATATGGTGGTAGTTGTTAATCTGTTCTCACCCAACAATACTTTTAACGATGCCTATCTAGGTAATTATGCTGATATACACATTACCGATGTTTTAAGCCGCATCCCTGGCGTCGGTAAGGTGACTAATTTTGGCTTATTAAAATATGCCATTCGCATCTGGTTGAATCCAGATAAAATGGCGAGTATGGGAATTTCTACCGCTGAAGTTGTCAAAGCGATTGAAAATCAGAACAAACAAGCTGCTGCTGGGAAAATCGGCTCACCACCTGTACCTAAAAGCCAGGTATTTGAATATCAGATTAATACGCTTGGACAGTTAAATCAGGTCAAGCAATTTGAAAATATTATAATTAAAACTAGAAAAAATGGTGCTGTGGTGCGGATTAGAGATATTGGCAATGTGCAATTAGGTGCAGAGAGTTATGCGACTTCATCTTTTTTAAACGGCAAACCCACTGCAAGCCTCGGTGTTTATCAATTACCTGGTTCTAATGCGATTCAAATCTCGCAACAAGTGCATCAAACCATGAAGAAGTTAGCGCAACGTTTTCCGCAAGGCATGACGTACAAAATTGCCTATGATATTACTAACTATGTCAAAGAATCTTTAAAAGAAGTCGTAATCACATTATTCGAGGCGATTTTTTTAGTTTTTTTAGTGGTGTTTATCTTCTTACAAAATTGGCGTGCCACATTAATTCCCACCATTGCCATACCGGTTTCACTCATTGGCACCTTCGCACTTTTTGTCGTATTTGGCTTTTCTATTAATACCCTCACCTTATTAGGATTAGTCTTAGCAATTGGGTTAATCGTCGATGACGCAATCGTTATTGTAGAAAATGTCGAACGCAAACTTGCACTTGGTGTTACCGATGTTAAAGAAGCGACTTATGAAGCGACCAGAGAAGTCCAAGGCCCCATCATCGCAACAACTTTAATTTTATTAGCGGTATTTGTGCCGGTGGCATTTATCCCGGGGATGACGGGTCGGCTTTATAATCAATTTGCCCTGGCGATTGCTTTTTCTGTGGGGTTATCTGGCATTAATTCTTTGACTTTAAGTCCAGCGTTATGCACGTTACTATTAAAACAAAAGCAAGCAAATAATTTCTTTGTGTTTCGTTGGTTTCAAACTGGCTTCGAAAAATTAAAGAAAATTTACCAAGGCCTTCTTAATCATTGCATAAAACTCTCTCCTCTTGTACTAATTATTTTTGTTATTTTAATTGGGATTATGCTATTTCTTTATTTAAAAATACCTAAGGGGTTTTTGCCACAGGAAGATCAAGGGTATTTTATCGTCAATGTTAAAGGCCCAAATGCATCGACATTAGAACGTACAGAAGATGTTACGCAAAGAATAGAAAAAATACTTTCACAAACAAATGGTATTGCTGATATTATCACTATCAATGGTTTTAACTTACTGGATGGCATAAATCAATCTGATGCTGGAGTGATTTTTGTGGTGTTGAATCCGTGGAGTGAACGTGTTGCAAAGAAATTACATGTATTGTCTTTAATAGATCAATTACAGCCAAAATTTAATGCAATCGATGATGCGCAAATAAGTGCGGTGAATGCACCTTCCATACCGGGCATAGGCACAATTAGTGGTTTTCAATTAGAACTACAAGATATCGATGATCTGGGTGTCACTAACTTGGCCGACGTCAGCAAAAAATTTATTCTGGCCAGCATGCAACGTCCGGAAATTATGCGATTATTTACGACATTTTCTGTCAGTACTCCAGAAATCTATTTGGATATCGATAGAATTAAAGCCAGATCGTTAAATATTTCTATTGAAAATATTCTTACAACCTTACAAACGTTTTTAGGTTCACTCTACATCAATAATATTAGTAAATATGGCCAAACTTATAAAGTCATTGTCCAGGCACAAGGCATAGATAGAACTAAAGTAGATGATATACGTAAACTTTATGTCAAAAGTAACAATGGCGATATGGTGCCTTTAAGCAGTTTAGTGACGATTAATATGGTTAATGGTCCTTACAATGTACCGCATTACAACTTATACAAAGCGGCAACTATCAATGGTATCACTATGCCAGGTTATAGCTCTGGACAATCTATAAAAGCGATCGAAGCCGTTGCTAAAAAAACGTTACCTCGAGGTATGGGTTTCGAATGGACCGGCATTACTTACCAAGAGTTAAAAGCTGGGAACTTGGCGCCACTTATCTTTGGATTGTGTCTGATATTTGTCTATTTGTTTTTAGCGGCATTATATGAAAGTTGGTCTATGCCATTGATGATTTTACTCGCCGTACCACTAGCTTTATTAGGTGCAGCTTTAGCGCTGGCTTTACGCGGTATTGTATTAGATGTTTATGCCCAGATTGGATTAATTTTATTGATTGGTTTAGCTGCGAAAAATGCCATTCTCATTGTCGAATTTGCTAAATACAAACATGATGCCGGCATTCCGATTGTCAAAGCTGCGATTGAAGCGGCAAAATTACGCTTACGACCGATCCTAATGACCGCTTTTGCGTTTATTTTTGGCGTATTACCTCTAGCGATTGCCACCGGTGCTGGTGCCGCCAGCCGCCATTCAATTGGTACAACGGTTATGGGTGGTATGTTGGTCGCAACTATACTTAGCTTAATCGTCGTACCAATTTTTTATGTGGTTATTCAGAAACTTCGAGAACGATCACATTGATTATTTTACAAAACATGATTAATTTTATGTATTATCTATCATATTAATCTCTTATATTGGTCACGCTAGTGTTAAATTTAATGTTTTTTATCTTATACTTATAGTTATGGTTTTTATCTAAAATTAGGAAGTACAATGAAAACGCTTTGTTTAGTTCGTCATGCGACAGCAGAAAATAATTACTCTTATGATGAAGATTTAATCAGGCCATTACAGGAGTGTGGTTGTGATGATGCCAAACGGATGGCTAAAAATTTAGCTAATTGCCCATTTCAACCACAATTGATCATTGCCAGTCCAGCAAAACGCACGCAAGAAACAGCGCGAATATTTGCTGCAGCTTATAATATCAACGCCAGTGCAATTAAAACTGTCGAGAAGATTTATGAAGCCAGTGTAGAAAACTTGTTAGATGTAATTCAAGCTATCGATGATCAATATGATAAAGTGCTGCTGGTAGGCCACAATCCTGGGATAAGTGAGCTAGGTAATTACTTTATACAAAATGTAACAGCGAACTTACCAACTTGTGGCATTTTATGTTTGAAATTTGCTACTGATAGTTGGAGCGAAATATTAATGACTAACGCAGAGCTAGTTCTAAACGATTGGCCACGGAAAGATAAAATAGCATGACAAAGTTTCGCCTTTTCTCAATCTTAATTACTTTATTTGCTTGCTTTATTGCACTATCTGCCTGGTCGCAAACTAAACCTATCGCTTATGTATTAAAAGTCAATGGCGCTATTAGTCCAGCGACACAAGATTACCTAGTGCGGGGTATTGAACAAGCGAATACCGAAAATGCACGCTTGGTGATTATCGAATTAGACACGCCTGGTGGTCTAGACAAATCAATGCGCGGCATCATTAAAGCTATCATTGCTTCTAAAATCCCTATTCTCACTTATGTATCACCCGCTGGCGCACGTGCGGCAAGTGCTGGAACGTATATCCTTTATGCAAGCCATGTTGCTGCCATGGCACCTGGGACAAACCTGGGTGCGGCCACACCAGTTTCTCTCACTGGTGGTGATAAAGCTAAACCACCAGGAGATGATAAAAAACCAGCGAAAAAACAACCTAGCGATATGCAAAAAAAAGTCCGTAATGATGCCATTGCTTATATCAAAAGCCTAGCGCAATTGCGTAACCGCAATGCGGATTGGGCAGTCAAAGCAGTGGATGAAGCAGCAAGTATTCCGGCTAAAGAAGCACTACAATTGAAAGTCATCGATATCATTGCACCAAATATCGAAAGTTTATTAAGACAAGCCAACGGTCGACAAGTGAATGTCGATGGTAAAATTGAAAAGATACAAAGTCAGGATTTAACATTAAAGAGAATCATTCCAGATTGGAAAAATAAAGTATTGACTGTCATTACTGACCCATCAATTGCCTACATTCTTTTGCTTATCGGCGTGTATGGTTTGTTTTTCGAATTCTTTAAACCGGGGTTTATTGTGCCAGGAGTTGCTGGTGCCATTTGTTTATTACTCGCACTCTATGCACTGCAATTGTTGCCGATAAATTATGCAGGTTTAGCACTGATCTTGCTGGGTATTATCTTTATGGTCGCGGAAGCATTTTTACCCAGTTTCGGCGCTTTAGGTTTTGGTGGTGTCATTGCCTTTGTGCTAGGTTCATTTTTACTTTTAGATACGCAATCAACGCTTTATCAAATTAACTGGTGGCTCATCTTACTTATGGCTGGCATAAACGCATTATTCTTTATGGTCATCATTGGTTTAATTATTAAAAATAGAAAGGCAAAAGTTGTCAGTGGCAAAGAAGCATTGATTAACATGCAAGGCACTGTTGTTGAAAATTTTGAACAAGAAGGTTGGGTTTGGGTGCGTGGCGAACGTTGGAAGGCAAAAACTACCCAACCTTTAAAAAAAGGCCAAAAAGTTAAAGTTAATGCAGTAAATGGGTTACAATTAGATATTAGTCCTGTGGAAGACAAATAAAATAGTTAGGAGAACATTATGGGTATTGTCGGCATTATTATTATTGTTGTACTCGCGTTATTTTTATTTTCATTTTTCCGTGTCTTAAGAGAATATGAACGTGCTGTGGTTTTTCTGTTAGGACGTTTTTATAAAGTAAAAGGCCCAGGACTTATCATTATAATTCCTTATATCCAACAAGCGGTACGGGTTGACTTAAGAACCATCGTTATGGATGTACCGAGTCAAGATGTTATCTCTAGAGATAATGTTTCTGTGCGCGTTAATGCTGTGATTTATTTCCGCGTTGTCGATGCTGAAAAAGCCATTATTCAAGTAGAAAATTTCTATGAAGCCACTAGCCAATTAGCACAAACGACTTTGCGTTCAGTATTGGGACAGCATGAACTCGATGATATGCTGTCTGAACGTGAAAAACTCAATAAAGATATTCAAAAAATCCTCGATGAACAAACCGATGCTTGGGGGATTAAAGTAGCCAATGTCGAAATCAAACACGTTGATTTGGATGAGAGTATGATACGTGCAATTGCCAAACAAGCCGAAGCAGAACGTGATCGACGTGCTAAAATCATTCATGCTGAAGGAGAGATGCAAGCATCCGGAAAACTTTTACAAGCATCAGAGATTTTAGCTAAAAACCCCCAAGCGATGCAATTACGTTATTTACAAACCTTAACTAATATTTCCGAAGGCAAAGGTTCAACCATTGTATTTCCTTTCCCGACAGAATTTATCGGCTTATTGCATAAGTTAGCTGAAAATAAATAATTATTTTTCTTTGTTTATTTAACCCAAGTTTGCTGGCGTTATTGTGTAAGATACAGTACTTTGAATTTAAGATTATGTTAGATGGTTCTAGGCGCAATCATCAACGTCCCTCCTTTTTTCAAAAGGGAGGACAGGAGGAATTTTTCTGCTAATTGATAAATCCCCCCTAACCCCCCTTTTGGAAAAAGGAGGGGATGGCTTTGCGATGATTTACGCAACAACGCCTTTGACAAAAGGGGGGGATGGCTTTGCGATGATTTACGCAACAACGCCTTTGACAAAAGGGGAGGACGGCTTTGCGAGGATTTACGCAACAACGCCCGTGAAAAAACAAGGATGGTTTATGCAGCAATGTCATGTAGGCAAATATACAGGATAAATTACCAAGAATTTTTCGAATAAACCATCATTAGTACCGTAAGAAACTCATGTAATTATTTTACTTTGATCGATATCTGCACTGTCTATAACTATTATGGTTGAAAACGTTTTTACACAAATCGCAATATTATTACTTCTGTCTTCAGTAATAGGAGTAATTTTTGTTTGGTTACGCCAGCCACTTATTTTAGCCTTCATTGCTGTTGGCATATTAGTTGGGCCAAGTGTTTTGGGAATTGTTTATTCTGCTAGCGAAGTTGATTTGCTGGCAAAAATAGGCATCACTTTATTACTTTTTATTGTCGGATTAAAATTAGATTTCCAATTGATCAGCACGCTAGGCAAGGTTTCTTTATTTACTGGTTTAGGTCAAGTTATTTTTACAGCAAGTATGGGGTTCTTAATTGCCCTAGCACTTGGATTATCCTACATCGCAGCCGTATATGTATCGGTTGCCTTAACATTTTCCAGCACAATTATCATCATCAAACTATTGTCTGATAAAGATGAAATTGACTCCTTGTATGGTCGAATTGCTGTAGGATTTTTAATTGTACAGGATATTGTTGTTATATTAGCAATTATCGTGCTCTCATCATTTGGTATTGGCAAAGGTAATAATTTTAATTTTGGCATACAAATCTTTTTATTAATTTTAAGAGGATTAGGATTGCTTTTTGCTCTATGGTTAATTGCACGATATGTGTTTCCAAAACTCCTCGATAAAATCGCTTTTTCACGCGAGCTTTTGATTATTTTCGCAATATCTTGGGCAGTTATTCTAGCTTCTGTAGCTGAGTTAATGGGCTTTAGTAAAGAAATTGGTGGATTTCTTGCTGGAGTCTCACTGGCATCCACAGTCTACAAAGAAGCCATTGCTTCCCGATTAGAAACATTACCTCTAAAACAAATTGAATGTGTTATTAGCACAATTCCACATCGAGAAGTTAATTTAACACTTATAAAAGCATTGTATGAAAATCACTATGAAGGAAAAATTGCACTTACTGTTTATTCTGAAACAGATATTTCTGCTTATTCGAAATATTCGATTGATTTATTGTTAGCTCCCTATAAAGATGCAGCCTATCTTGCTGCACAAAAACTTAGTAATTTTATCAAAAGATAGCATAACAAGATAAAATCATAGAAATAAAAATGTATCAACTAATTACCCTACTTGAGGGTGATGTCTAAACCTCATAGCGAAAGGATAGAAATGTAAAATTAAATGTAATATTAAATATATAACAATCACTAATAAAATCAAAAACAGTGTATACAAAACCCTATTATTTGGCAAATGTAAATATGGAATCTGTGATTTCATTTTTATTAAAATCAAATCCAGCGCTTTACTATAAGCTTCTACTGGAATATAAACATCATTTTCATGTTTAATTCTTAGTTGGTAATACTCAACCACGTTATTAGAAATATTTTTGAAAAAGTTTTCAGCTGTTGACATATCATCATAAAGTCTATTCTGCACCTGTTGATATGAATTGGCAGCTATTTTTTGTTTGGAAAATAAATTTCTCATATAAAAGCGATCCATAAAAACTGAATTTTCTTTAGCATTTCTTAGTTTAATAAGATAGCTGGAACTTGGAAAAAGCTGCGGATATAATTGGACTTCTTGTTTTGTTAAATAATTTGATTTTGTTGCGTAATACACCATTTGATAGAGATTTTTTTCTACCGTATTATAAATCTCAATTTTTTGATTATGCAAATGCATAATATAGATAAATAACGGCA
>JBCDIY010000048.1:0-7765 GCA_038748435.1 Pseudomonadota bacterium
AGAGAGTTTGTCGCCATTCGCTCGGGTTTCATTTCCGCCATTGATGGGGAGGCTATGGGCCATGCCGTGATCGCTTTGCGTGGCGGGCGGCGTGTCCCTGACTAAATTGATTGGTTTTGCCAGTCTTATCGAGAAAATTCAGCCAATTAATTCCTGTCAGTGGTACAATTTTTTCTCTTGGATAAACCACAAGTGCCGCTTGTTTCATCAATAAATTTAACTCGGCAATTAATTTATTTGGTTTATTTTGCAAATAGTCGACCGTATACTGCAATTTTTTTAACAAAATACGCTTTTGTTTACGCTTAGAAGAAATAAATAAATAGAACAACAAATACCCTAGACCTATAGTCATTAAAGTAAACAAAAAAATCCATCCAGGCGCTGTTGGAAAGAAGCGAATCGCTTGCGGTAGATGTATGTCTTTTAATTGCTGCAATGGGTTAAATAACATTTCTGATTATCGATCAATCTAGTTTTGCCTAAATAGCACGCGGTTAATACCATTAGTGCTCTATCCATAGCCACAGGGACTTGCAAATCACTTTGCCGCCTAATAGTTAAATAATCCACTTGAAAGCCTAATTTTGTCAACTCTTGATTACCCACGTATTCTAATTGTTCAAAATTAGACTGTGCTTGGCACTGTTGGGTTATGCGATTAAGCGTGGCAAACAGCTTTGGTGCAAGCTGTCGCTGCTGCTTACTTAAATACTGGTTACGCGAACTCAATGCCAATCCATCAGCTTCTCGCACAGTAGGGCCACTAACAATATCTATAGAGTAATTCATATCGCTAACTAGCTGGCGGATGATTAATAACTGTTGATAATCTTTTTCACCAAATACCGCTTTATCGGGTTGAATAATATTAAATAATTTAGCCACAATTGTGGCGACTCCAGTAAAAAACCCTGGACGTGAGATACCACAGAGATCTTCAGAGAGTTGTGGTACATAAATTTGTGTTTGTACATTTCTATCTTGCGGATAAATAGCCTCTAGCTGCGGTAAAAAAACCGCATCGACATTTTTTTCCACTAACTTTGCAACATCTGCTTCTGGCGTACGCGGATAAGTGGCTAAATCTTCATTTTCAGCAAATTGCAATGGATTAACAAAAATACTCACAACCACCTTATCTGCAACTTGGCTAGCCAGCTCAACTAAGCTTAAATGTCCTGCATGCAGATTACCCATGGTCGGAACTAAAGCAATCGTTTGACCTTCACCGCGCCAGTGTTTAATTTCATAACGAAGCTCTTCTTTTGATTGGAAAACTTTCATGAGTTAATCTGCAAAACAATGAACTGGTGCGGGAAAAAATTGTTTTTTCACGGCTTGACGATAAGCAATTACTGCATCTTTGATCGAAGCTTTAGGTAAATCTTCGAGAAAGTTAGAGACAAATTTAGGCTTAAAGCCACAATCTATGCCTAGGATATCATAGGACACTAAAATTTGACCATCACAGTCCACACCCGCACCAATACCAATCGTAGGAATATTTAAACTAGTCGTAATAGTTTTAGCTAAAGCTGCGGGTACACATTCGATTAAGCATAAACAAGCACCAGCTTGTTCAAAAGCAATGGCATCATTTAGCAATTGCTCTGCTGCTATCTTACTGCGCCCTTGTATTTTGTATCCACCTTGCTGATGCACCACTTGTGCTGATAATCCAATATGCACACAAACTGGAACCCCTGCGTCCGCTAAGGCTTTAACTACAGTTAAATGCTGGGTTTTAACTTCTAACTTGATACAATGCGCGCCAGCCTGCATAAGTTTTTTAGCATTGGCAATAGCCATTGTTTCATTGGTATACGCCATAAAAGGTAAATCTGCCATGAGATAACTGCCCGTGTTACCACGAACCACAATCCGCGTATGATAGAGGATATCTGCTACATTCACTGGAACAACTGTATCGTGTCCTTGTATTACATTGCCAAGTGAATCACCAATTAATAGTAGCTCAATTCCATTTTGCGAAAATAAGCGTGCGAAGCTGGCATCATAAGCTGTTAGACAAACGATTTTTTCTTGCTGGGCCTTCATGCGACGTAAATCGGCCAGATTGATAGTTTTACTCATAGTTACCGACCTCAGTAAACAACTTACAGAATGCTATTATATCCTAATTTTGGTTAAAAATAACCTTGGCTGACTCATTTTAGAGCAACAAATAGGCTATACAATCATTGAGAAGTTGTTGAAAAACGCTATGCTATATATGTGGATTTTAATGGATAACACGCTGATGAATTATTATCAAGACAAAAAAATCTTGATAACCGGTGCCGCAAGTGGTATTGGTGAAAAATTAGCTCAAGCTTTTACTCGGTTTGGTGCACATTGCATTCTATGGGATATAAATTTTCCTGCACTTGAGCAATTACAGAAAAAACTAGCATGTGAACATCTTGATATTTATGCGTGTGATGTGCGCGATGTTAATTCCATTAATAGTAATGCGCAGCTAGTATTAACTAAGCATTCTCGTATCGACATCTTGATCAATAACGCGGGTATCGTTTACGGTAAGCAGTTTTTAGAAATCACTGATAATGATTTACAAAAAATTTTCGCTATAAATACATTAGCAATATTTAGAACGGTAAAAGCGTTCTTACCAGCAATGTTACAACAACAATCTGGCCACATTGTTACGATAGCTTCTGCTGCGGGTTTAATTGGTAATGCAAAAATGACAGATTACTCGGCAACTAAATTTGCTGCTTTTGGGTTTGATGAGTCTTTACGTTTAGAATTTAAGCATGGCAAAATCCCGCTTAAAACCACAATAATTTGCCCTTATTATATTGATACGGGTATGTTTGCTGGGGTAAAAACACGGTTTTCCTGGTTACTACCGATTTTAAAAGAAGATTATGCAGTGAAGAAAATGATAAATGCCATCGCCAAACAAAAAAAACGTTTGATAATGCCAAGATTCGTAAACTGTATTTTTCTCGCACGTATACTACCCGTCACTTGGTTTGATAGCTTGATGACTTTTTTTGGCATCCCCAATACTATGGATGATTTCACTGGGCGTATTAAAAACAAAGACTAATAACTAGTGCTTCATTACCATCCATAAAGAATTTAAAAAATAACCTTGTTCATTTAGGAAATTATTTTTAATGGCAAACCCAGTTTTTCTAGCAATTTTTTCGATATCTGTCAGCAAAAATTTATGTGAATACTCTGTTTGAATGGCTTCCCATGCTGAGAATTCAAAGGTTTTTTTAATTGCATCGATTGCGACAATCTGTGGTTCTTTGCTTACGAGAAAAGTTTCAATTGCCCCCAATCGGACGTTATAAACACAATGATAAGCAAATTTATTTTTATTAAAATGTCCATCTAGCTCCGCATTAATTCGCGTTAAAATATTCATATTGAATTCTGCTGTTATACCTTTGCTATCATTATAGGCATTAATTAATAATTCAATATCTTTACGTAAATCAAAACCTATAAATAATAAATCACCATTTTGTAACTGGTTCCAAAGCTGATAGAGAAATTGATATAGCTCTTTAGATTGATAATTACCGATTGTCGAGCCGAGAAATAAAATAATATTTTTATGCTTAAGGTTTTCTCTTACCCAATTTAATCCGCTAAAATAATCAGCAACTAAACCTAAGGTGCTTATCTCAGGATATTTTTCTTCATATTTTACAACAATTTTTTCTATGTAATCTGCCGAAATGTCGATAGGGATATATTGAAAATTACAATTATCATTAATTAATTGCTTGATTAATAGCTCAGATTTTTTTGCTTCACCCGGACCAAGTTCAATCAGATTAAAACTATTTTTATTAAACATCTTTGCCAACTGTTTTCTATAGGTGCGAATAATTTCTGCTTCACATTTAGTTAAGTAATATTCTGGCAAACGCGTAATTTGACTGTACAACTTTGAGCCATGACTATCATATAGGTATTTTGAATCTATGCATTTGTTTTTCTTCATTAAACCCGTCAAAACATCCAATCCGAATGCTGCTTGACTTTGTTTAATCGTGGTTGGATTAAGAATTCGACATTTACTTAAACGTTGTTTTACAGTTTTAATTTTACGTTTAGAGACTTGTCCCATCTCAACCTCAAAATTTTGTTATGACTAACTCATGCATGGTGTTGATTTTTCAAGGGCGACGAATATTCATATAGTTAGTTCTCAACCCATGAATAAATTTAACTATAAATATGTCATATATTTGCAAGAAAAATAACAAAAAAAATTATAATTTAATTTTTTTACTCTACTTTATCAAGCATAACAGACAAGAACATACAGTCAATGCTTAAAAAATAAAACATGACTTGTCGTTAAATTATTGATATCCTTGTCGCTTAGGATAACTCTATGATGTGAGGGAAGTATAAATGAAAGTAGCTTTTTAAAGCGCTAAAAAATATGAAATACCTTATTACGATAAACTAGCAAAAATTAAAGGCCATCAGATAACCTATTTTGATGCGCTACTAAAAATTGAAAACGCTTTTATTAGTAAAGATTTTGATGCGATATGTTGCTTTGTTACCGATAATCTTCAAGCAGAAGTATTAGAAATATTAGCCGGCAACCAGATTAAATATATTGTGCTACGATCTTCCGGCTATGATCATATTGATATGTTAAAAGCCAATGACCTTGGCATAAAAGTATCACGTGTTCCTGCTTATTCTCCTTATGCAATCGCAGAATTTAGTTTGGGCTTATTGTTAATGTTAACGCGCAAACTTCACCATGCTTACGCAAAGGTTAAACAAAATAATTTTTCTCTCAAGCAACAGATAGGAATAAACCTATCTGGCCGTACTGTTGGTATTATTGGTACTGGACAAATTGGCTCAGCATTTGCACATCTTATTAAGGCTTTTAATTGTAATATTCTCGCACATGATCCAAAAATAAATCCTCAGTGTGAAGCAATAGGCGTAAAATACACAAGTTTAGATGAATTACTTTTTTCCTCTGAGGTCATTAGCCTACATTGCACTTTAAACGATAAGACTCGTCAGATTATCAATCAAGGCTCACTAGCAAAAATGAAACGTAATGTTATTATCATTAATACAGGTCGCGGAGCGCTATTAGATACCAATGCTTGTTTAAAAGCTTTGAAGGGTGGACGTATTGGTGCGATGGGATTAGATGTATACGAACATGAAAAATCTTTGTTTTATGTAGATAGAAGTGATGAAATTATTATGGATGATACTTTTGTCAGATTAAATTCATTTCCTAATGTAATCATTACCGGTCATCAGGCTTTTTTAACTAAAGAAGCCTTAGCAAATATGGCAGAAGTCACCATCGAAAATTTAACCAGCTTTGAAAATGGTGATGTGATAAATCAAGTGTAATTAAAATAGATTTGCAAGCCACTTTTGCTTAATCAGGCGTATAACCACTAGGAAATTCATCTACATCTTCGAATAAAAATTTAATCATTTCATCTTCAAGCATTTTACGGGCTTTTTCGTCAGCCAGATTTAACCGATATTCATTGATGAACATAGTTTGGCGCTGCAGCCATAGCTGCCATGCTTGCTGGGAAATATTATTAAAAATTTCTTCACCAAGTTTCCCAGGATAAGGAGAAAAATCTAATCCTGGCAAATCTTTTTTTAATTTTAAACAAAAAACATTACGACTCATAAAGTTAACTCCAGTCTTTGCAACAAATTTTTAATAGGTGTTGGCAAACCTAATTTTTTGCATTCATTAAAATGATACCATTGCAAACTCATATTATCCATCACCTGATTTACAGCTATTTTTACTCGTATTAAATAGGGCGAAATTAGCAATTTAAAGTGTGTAAATGTATGAGTAAACGCTGGCAGCAAACTAATTTTAATTAGCTCACAAGCAAAACGTTCTTTTATGACATGGTTTATTTTAGATATATCTTGATTTTCCGGCAAGCTCCACAAACCACCCCAAATACCGAAATCTGGTCGTTTCTCAAGTAATAAGCCGTTATTTTCATCTACTAGTATTAACAGGTTTGTTTGTTTCTCTACTAAACTTTTACGAGGTTTTTTTGCTGGAATAATATCTGTTACTTGTTTTGCATATGCTTGACAATACTGGTTCACTGGACACTCACCACAAAGCGGTTTACGTCTAACACAAATCGTCGCTCCTAGATCCATTTGTGCTTGCGTATAATCATCCAGGCGGTTTTTTGGAAGCAGGTTCGTCGCATATTGCCAAAGGTTTTTTTCTATGGCAGTTTGTCCTGGCCAGGCTTTAATAGCGAATAAACGTGTTAAAATTCTCTTAACATTACCATCCAATATAGGATAAGATTTTTTAAACGCTATAGCTAAGATCGCGCCTGCAGTTGAACGACCAATGCCTGGTAGTTGCATTAATGTAGTAAAATCATTAGGGAACTTACCCGCGAATTCATTGACGATGATTTTAGCACATTGATGTAAATTTCGTGCTCTAGCGTAATAACCTAATCCAGACCATAAAAAAAGCACTTGATCGCTTTTTGCTTGAGCTAAGTTTTTAATCGTTGGAAAATTTTGAAGAAATTTATGAAAGTAAGGAACCACCGTTTTAACTTGCGTCTGTTGTAACATAATCTCTGATAGCCAGACACGATACGGCGTAATATCTTTGCGCCAAGGCAATGACTTACGGCCATTTTTGTCATACCATTTTAATAATGTGTTAGCAAATTCCAATTGCATGCTATTTAAAAAATCCATCCAGCGCTTTTTTCAATTGTTCACCCGCTTTACCATTTAATTGCTTTTGTAGCTGCTGACCAATATTACCATCAAATTGTTTTTGAATTTGTTCACCAACATTTTTTGGCATATAACGTTGTGCAATGGCTTTCATGATAGCTTGAGTATCTGGGTAAATTTTAATATTGTCGAGATTTCCAGAAACTCTAATCGGTATACCATTACGAAAGTAATTTTGCACTTGCAGCAAATTTTTTGGTAATTTCAACTTTGTCTTTGCTCTAATAAGATAATCTATATATTGACGATTTAAATCGATATAACCACCACCATTTACTTGCAAAGCAGGTGAAGTTAGTACTAAATCGTTGTTGCGCGCAACGCCTTGCTTAATCACAAATGAACCACTTAATTTAGTAAACGGTGTGTTCTTTTGATTATCATTTGTTTGTGGTAATATCGCTTTGGTAATTATTTTCTGCACATTAGCAAATTGGTTGCTGATACTAAGTCCTTTTATTTCACCATTATTCACAGAAAATTTTATCGTGCCGTTGAGATTTTTTGTTAATTGCGGCATGGTTTCGCCGACTGTTGTCAAATTAGCGTTTAGATTTGCCAATCCAACTAGTTTGATATTTGAGGATTTGAGGTACTGTTGCATTAAAGGTTGTAGCTGTACACCCTGAAACCCTTTTGCAATGGTTAACTTTGGTTGCTTGCCTTGTGCATTGATGGCAATATTGGCATCAAACTTGCCTTGATACACATCTGCAGTTATCGGTGCTTGTAAAATACCATTTTTTGCCGTTGTTTTTAACTGCAAGTTTGTTAAATTTACTTTACTCATAGTTAAAGACTTAATCGCCAATTGGCCATCTATATTTAATCGTTTTAATAATTGTGCTGGTAAAACGATCGCTTCTGCTGAGGCTTTGGCAACAGTAGATTTAGCTGTACTGCGTTTTTTAGCTGATTTTTTCTTCGAAGCGACTGGTAGATAATTGTCTAGATTAATTTCATTTAAATG
>JBCDIY010000049.1:0-7764 GCA_038748435.1 Pseudomonadota bacterium
CCGCATTATTTCTAGTTGCTTCCCCGGTGCTGCGCTGCACACCGGCTACGCTTGCTTATCCCCCTCTTTTTTCAAAAGAGGGGTTAGGGGAGATTTGTCAATAGGTTGTTCTGAAGACATATCTATAGAACAGCCTATTGACAAATCTCCCCTAACCCCTCTTTTGAAAAAAGAGGGGGATAAGCAAGCGTAGCCGGTGTGCAGCGCAGCACCGGGGAAGCAACTAGAAATAATGCGGCTAAATCCGCTTTTCAACCTTTTCCAATGACAAAATCTCTGCGGCAATTTCTTCGATGGAATGGGTGGTGGTATTTAAATAACGAATACCAAAGCGGCGAAATAAATTTAACCCTTGGGCAACTTCGTATTGACAGTTTTCTAACTCGGCATAGCGGCTATTGGGTCGACGTTCACTGCGAATCTGCTGCAAGCGTTCCGGATCGATAGTTAAGCCGATTAATTTATCACGATAAGTTAACAAAGCGTCGGGTAAAGCTTTAGTAATAAAGTCTTCTTGTGTCAGTGGATAATTAGCTGCATATAATCCGTATTGTAATGCCAGGTAAATACACGTTGGGGTTTTGCCAGAGCGTGAAACACCGGTAATAATAATATCCGCACGTTTATAGTCATTAGTATTGGTGCCATCGTCATTCGCAATGGCATAGTTAATGGCATTCATGCGTTTCATATAATTTTTATAACTACGCAAACCGTGAGTTTTACCGGTAGTATGTGAAGAAACTGTAGCTAACTCTTTTTCTAGCGGCTCGATAAATCTTTCGAAAAAATCAACGTGATAACTATAAGTTTCATGAATGATCTGATAAATAATCGGATTGAGTAAGGTGGTAAATACCAATGGTTTGGTTTTTTCAGCTGCATATGCGGCATCGATTCGATGTGCGACCGAGCGTGCTTTATCGACATCATTGACGTAAGGGATAGTGATAGCGTTAAATTGAATTTTTTCAAATTGCGTGAGTAGGCTATGGCCTAACGCTTCGGCAGTGAGCCCTGTACCATCAGAAATAAAAAAAACCGTTCGTTGCATGTATTTTGTCCTTTGTGTTGATTATGGCATTCTTATATAAAATATATCTAATTTGTGATTGTTATGTAAATCATTGCAAAGTCACCTCCTTCTTTTTTCAAAAGTATTGCTGTGTTAATTATTGCGAAGCTGTCTCCCTCTTTATTCAAAAGAGGGAATAGGGGAGATTTGTCAATATTAGGTTATTCTAAAGACATATCTACACAATAGAAAAATCCCACCTGTCCTCCCTTTTAAAAAGGCGTTGTTGCGTAAATAGGATCTGTCATCCCCGCGGGGCTTGTCCCCGGCTTGAACGGGGAGCGGGAATCCAGGAGAAGTTACGCAAACATTAGTTTTTTTGTTCAATCCATCCTTGGTTCAGCGCTAGATTCCAGACATTTTTGCATGTCCCTATGCAAAAATTCTGGAATGACAGATCATTTTTTGATTTCCCCCACAACGCCACTAGAAAAAAGAAGCGATATTTTGTAGTGAATTTTGCTAAAATTAAAAGCAGAGTAGCAAGATGTGTTGAATAATAAGCAATAGGAGCCGAATGTCATGCAGTCAAAAAATATCTTATGGTTTCATGAGATTGGCATGAATGATTTAGAACAAGTTGGTGGTAAAAATGCCTCGTTAGGGGAAATGCTACAAAATTTAAAAAAACAAGATATCATAGTGCCGCCAGGTTTCGCCACGACTGCTCAAGCATTTCGTGACTTCTTATCACAATCAGGTCTGGCAGAAAGCATATATAAAAAGCTAGCGGCGTTGAATCCTGATGATATTACTCAACTCAAACAAATTGGCGAAGAAATACGCCAATCGATTTTACAAACGCCTTTTTTATCTGCGTTTGAAGCTGATATTGAGCAAGCTTATAAAGCTTTGATGCAAAATCATAGTCATACTGAAGTCAGTTTTGCGGTACGCTCATCTGCAACAGCAGAAGATTTGCCTGAAGCTTCATTCGCTGGGCAACAAGAAACTTTTCTGAATGTCACGGGTATTGCAGAGATTCTCAAAGCAATAAAAGAAGTGTTTGCCTCATTATTTAATGATCGGGCGATATCTTACCGTATTCAAAGAGGCTTTGCTCATACTGATGTGGCATTGTCTGCAGGCATCCAACGAATGGTGCGCAGTGATAAAGCTGCTAGCGGTATCATGTTTTCAATCGATACCGAGAGTGGCTTTAAAGATGTTGTGGTGATCAATGGTTCTTATGGATTGGGTGAGCCGATTGTTCAAGGCCAAGTAGTGCCGGATGAATTCTATGTCTATAAGCCGGCGATCAAAGCCAATAAACAAGCGATTATCCGCCGCAATTTAGGTAGCAAAACGCATAAGATGATCTATTGCTCCGATCCTGATTGTCTAGTCGAAACGGTAGATGTCGGCCATAGTAAACAGAATCAATTCTGTATCACTGATGCAGAAGTGGCGAGTCTAGCCGCACAGGCGATTAAGATTGAATCTCATTATGGTAAACCTATGGATATTGAATGGGCTAAAGATGGTCTCGATAGCAAGCTTTATATCGTTCAAGCGCGCCCAGAGACAGTGAAAAGCCGTGAAGATGCATTAGTTTTAGAACGTTACGAGATAAAACAAAAAGGTGAACTATTGGTTTCGGGTCGTGCTGTCGGTCAGAAAATTGGTCAAGGTCCAACCCGAGTGCTCTCGCAACTTAGTGAGATGGAGAATTTTCAGCCTGGTGCAGTTTTAGTCACAGATATGACCGATCCAGACTGGGAACCCATCATGGCGCGTGCTAGTGCAATTGTGACTAATCGCGGTGGACGTACTTGTCATGCGGCAATTATCGCTAGAGAATTAGGTATTCCTGCGGTTGTAGGTTGTGGTGACGCCACGGAAGCAATTATCGATGGTAGTGATATCACGGTTTCGTGTGCTGAAGGTGATGTCGGTTTTGTTTATCAGGGATTGATAGATTTTGATGTCAAACGCGCCCATTTAGACAATATGCCAAAGTTGCCTTTTAAAATTATGTTAAACGTAGCTAATCCAGATCGCGCTTTGAGTTTTGCTGCGTTACCTAATTATGGCGTCGGTTTGGCGCGGCTTGAATTTATTATTAATCAAATGATAGGTGTGCATCCCAAAGCATTATTAGAATTTAATGAATTACCGCAACCGCTTAAAACCAAGATTGCAGCAAAAATTCAAGCTTATGCCAGCCCAATTGAGTTTTTCATTGAAAGACTTAAAGAAGGCATTGCGACCATTGCTGCAGCGTTTTATCCTAAACCTGTCATCGTGCGTTTGTCTGATTTTAAATCCAACGAATACGCCAACCTCTTAGGGGGTGATTTATATGAACCTAAAGAAGAAAACCCGATGATCGGTTTTCGTGGTGCATCGCGTTTTGTTTCCGATACTTTTGCAGATTGCTTCGCGCTAGAATGTGAAGCAATTAAACGCGTGCGTAATCAAATGGGATTAACCAATGTTGAAATTATGATTCCTTTTGTCCGCACAGTAAATGAAGCCAAAAAAGTCATTGCACGCTTGGCTGAAAAAGGACTGGAAAGAAAAAAACAAGATTTAAAAATTATCATGATGTGTGAATTGCCATCCAATGCTTTATTAGCAGACGATTTTCTACAATTTTTTGATGGCTTTTCTATTGGCTCGAATGATTTAACACAATTGACCTTAGGACTAGATCGAGATTCTGGTATTATTGCTGATTTATTTGACGAACGTGATGCTGCCGTTAAAGTGCTATTAAAGAAAGCTATTAAGTCTTGCTTGAAACACCAAAAATATATTGGTATTTGTGGCCAAGGTCCTTCGGATCATCCAGATCTAGCTATGTGGCTGATGGAACAAGGGATTGAAAGTGTCTCACTTAATCCGGATAGTGTGATCGACACTTGGCTGTATCTTGCTGAGAAATGTTAGTTTTTTTATACTGAGTTAATTAAAAGAAGCTGTTATTCCACTGTAGGCGGCATTGTTGCATAAATAGAAACTGTCATCCCCGCGGAGGTGGTGTTGTTGCATAAATAGGACTTGTCATCCCCGCGAAGGCGGGGATCCAGGAGAATCTATGAAATAGTGAGTTTTTTCATACAATCCATCCTTGGCGCCGACCTGGATTCCGGAATTTTTTGCCCTCCATGGCAAAAAATTCCGGAATGACAAGAACAAATTGGTTATTTTTTGATTTACGCAACAACGCCGCGGAGGCGGGGATCCAGGGGAAATTACGAAAACATGAGTTTTTTGTACAATCCATCTCTGATGCGATATTCATCCAGTGGTTCCGCTGCGCTCAACCACTGGCTACTTTGCTACTATCTTAACTAAAAAGGCTAATAACTACATGGTTACGATTATCGGTATTGATCCCGGTTCAAGAATTACCGGTTACGGCATCATTGAAAGCAATGGACAAAAACATCGTTTTGTCGCTTGTGGATCAATTAAAGTCACCGAAAAAAAATTAGATTTGCGTTTGCAACAAATTTTTGACGGTATTCGTGAAGCGATATTTACTCATCAGCCAGAAGAAGCGTCGGTCGAGCAAGTATTTATGCATGTTAATCCCGGTGGCGCATTAAAACTCGGTCAAGCACGCGGTGCTGCTATCGTTGCTTGTGCGATTCATGCCATGCCGGTGGCAGAATACGCAGCCCGTCAAATTAAACAATCTGTCGTGGGTTATGGTGCTGCAAAAAAAGATCAAGTTCAACACATGGTAAAAACCATTTTAAATCTCACAACAGTTCCACAAACTGATGCTGCCGATGCCTTGGCTGCAGCAATTTGCCATGCCCATGCCCGAAAACTAAAAAATATGTTAGCTGATGTGAAATAATTGACAAATCTCCCCTAACTCCTCTTTTGAAAAAAGAGGGGAATGGTTCAGGAATGATAGCTCGTAGGTTGAGTTGAGCGCAGCGAAGTCCAACAAACCGAATGTAGCTAGCGTGAAACGTGGTGTAACATCGAGTTTTTAGTTTAGCAGCCAGTGGATATTCCATCGAATATATTCCAGATTAGTGTAACTATTATGGAATATACTCCGGATTAGTAGCATAATAAATTAATTAAAACAGCAAGTTAGTGTTTTTTTATGACAAATTTAAAAATCAGTCGAATATTGCATATGGATTTGCCTAAGAACCAATCTGCCTTTTTATGGGGGGCGTGGTACAGGAGAATCTACCTATTTATCCACCCATTATCCGCATGCAATTTATTATGATTTAAGTTAATTTGCTACATTGTTATCGTAGCAATTTAGCATCGCAAAGAAATTTATCAAGCCAATCAATAACTACGTTTCACAGCGAAATCAGCTAGATTGAGTAATGCCTGTTTATATTCAGTGTCAGGTAATTCTGACAAAGCATTTATAGCGATATTCACGTGTTCTTTGGCTTTGTCTAGAGCATAGTTTAATGCGTTTTGTTCTTGTATTATTTGGCAGATTGGTGCAAATAAATGCTGATTATCTTGTTTACTTTTAGCTAAATCGATGGCTTCTTTAATCAAGGTTTGATTTGCATGATTACCTTGTTGATAAGCTTTTAACAATGGTAACGTGACTTTGCCTTCGGCAAAATCATCACCTAAACTTTTGCCAATATCATCGTTTGAACTGCCATAATCTAGAGCATCGTCGATCAATTGAAACGCTAAGCCAAGATGTTTGCCATAAGTTTGCATCATTTGAATGACATCAAGTTCTGCTGCTGCCAGCATCGCACCAATTTTCGCTGCGGCAGAAAATAACGTTGCAGTTTTGTTATCGATAATGTCCATGTATTCCATTTCTGACATTTCAATATTCTGAATTTTTTCTAATTGTAAAACTTCGCCTTGAGCAATTTGGTTCGAAGCATTTGCTAAGACGGTAAGGATTTGCATATCTCCCACACCCACCATAAGTTGAAAGCTACGCGAATAAATATAGTCACCGACTAAAATGCTCGCTTTGTTGCCCCAAACGTGATTTGCAGTAAAGTTACCTCTGCGCTTAAGTGATTTATCGACAACATCGTCATGTAACAAAGTAGCGGTATGAATCAATTCAACGACAGCAGCCAAATCAATATGATTATTGCCTTTATAACCTAAACTGTGAGCACTGAGTAACACAACGATAGGCCGTAGACGTTTGCCACCACTGCCAAAGATATGTTCACTTAATTGATAGATAAGTTCAACATCAGAACCGAATTGTTGGGCGATACGTTGATCAACCGCAGTTAATTCTTTAATGACGACAGAACGGATTTGCTCAAGCACGCTAATTGTTTTTCCTGAAAATTTAACTCGTATGGAAAGCTATTTTTCACTGAAAGGACTATTACTATGGATTAAACTAAAACGCTAGAATCCTAATAAAACTCTATTATTCATTGAAAGTTGTTATAGTAGGAAAATTACCAAACTGTGTCAAGCGACGAGTTTTTAACAGTTGCATTCATTTGGCTATGATAATACTTGTTGAAACCGCTTTGATTTAGTACAATAGCGTTCTTTAAGTTATATGATAATTAAGAAGACAGTACCACGAGGCTGTCGAGTTTGGAGATAAACTATGTTTGCTGTATTTGCGACAGGTGGAAAGCAGTATCGAGTCAGACAAGGGCAAGTGATCAAAGTAGAAACATTGCCACATGAAGCTGGTAACACCATTGATTTTAATGAACTTTTACTAGTATCTAACGGTGAAGATGTCGAAGTCGGCAAACCTCATGTAGATGGCGGTAAAGTGACTGCTGAAGTGGTGAGCCATGGGCGTGCACGCAAAGTCAAAATTTTGAAATTTAGACGCCGCAAAAACTCTATTCGTCGTGCGGGACATAGACAAAATTACATTGAACTGAAGATCACCGCTATTAGTGCTAAAAATGTCAAAGCCAAACCAAAACCTAAAGTAGAAACCACTCCTAAAGCCAAAACAGCAAAAAAACCAGCAGTGAGTGATACCAAAGTCAAAGCACAAGGTGCTAAAGAAGCGACAAAAAAAGAAGCGACAAAAAAAGTTGAATCTAAGCAAGTACAAGAAAATCCAGCAAAATCGAACAAAACAGATGAGGCATAACGATGGCACATAAGAAAGCAGGTGGTAGTTCAAAAAATGGTCGTGATTCACAATCGAAGCGATTAGGCGTTAAGCGCTATGGCGGTCAAATTGTCAAAGCCGGTGAAATTATCGTTCGCCAGCGTGGCACAAAATTTCATCCCGGCGCATTTGTAGGTTGTGGAAAAGATTATACGCTTTATGCACTTATGCCTGGAAAAGTCGTATTCGAACAGAAAGGGTTACGCAAACGTAAATTTGTTCGCATCGAACCCATTGAAGCTGAGCAACAAGCTTAGCTGAATAAAACCGTCACTCTTGCGCAGCCGGGTGTTGTTGCATAAATCGAATTTGTCATCCCCGCGCAGGTAGTGTTGTTGCATAAATTGGGCTTGTCATCCCCGCGCAGGCGGGTATCCAGGAGAATATACGAAAAAATGAGTTATTTCGTACAAACCATCCCTGGCGCCGACCTGGATTCCGGACATTTTTTACCCTTCCTTTGGTCAAGTTAGAGGACGATGCCCTAGTTACCAAAAATTCCGGAATGACGAGAACAAATTGGTCATTTTTTGAATTACGCAACAACCCTTTCAAGCTAGCGAATAGTACTGTTGTCTGCATTTTTACCATAAAGTACAAAAATTCGATTTAATCATTA
>JBCDIY010000050.1:0-7731 GCA_038748435.1 Pseudomonadota bacterium
ATCAAATCGAAGTCTATCAAAAAATTGAGGTTGCTAGAACGCTAGCATAGTAATTCATGAAAGCTTTTTCCCGTATCGATCGCTTAAGTGAAGAAATTAAGCGCCAATTAGCTAAATTAATTCAGTTTGAAATTAAAGATCCGCGTTTGACTTTTGTCAGCGTCATGGAAGTAAAATTAGCTAAAGATTTATCTTTTGCTAAAGTGTATATCTCTTCCTTGGCCGATGATACTACCATCAAGCAACAACTTGTCGTTTTGAAAAAAGCGAAAGGATTTTTACGCAAGCAGCTCGCAAGTGTAGTCAAGCTACGCATTACTCCAGAATTATACTTTGTTTATGATAACTCAACGCGAGAAGGCAACCGTATTAGCAGTTTGATCGATAAAGCTATTGCTAAAGATCAACTTAAATCTAATCATAATGATGAGTCATAACAGCAGTTAAGAGTATGAATGGTTTTGTCTTATTAGATAAAGCGGAAGGTATAACTTCCAATCAAGCATTACAACGCGTCAAACGTATTTTAAAGATAAAAAAAGCTGGGCATACCGGCAGTTTAGATCCCTTAGCGACTGGTATACTACCGATTGCCATGGGTGAAGCGACAAAGTTTAGTCAATTTTTACTTGATGCCAATAAGCATTATTGCGTCACAGCACAATTAGGCGCACGTACCGATACCTATGATAAACAAGGAAAATTTATTGCTCATCATGTTGTGCCGAAATTAACTGCTGCAGATATTGCGGCAATATTACGAAGATTTATCGGTAAAATAGAACAAACTGCACCGAGTTATTCCGCATTAAAATATCAAGGCAAGCCGTTATACCATTATGCCCGCCAAGGTGTCGCAGTGCCATTGAAGCAACGCCAAATCGAAATTTATCAATTAAAATTATTGGATTTTCAAGTAGATAAATTTAGCTTGCAAGTTCATTGTAGTAAGGGCACTTACATCCGTAGCTTGATCGAAGATATCGGCTTGGCTATTGGTTGTGGCGCTTATGTGACGCAATTAAGACGAACGCAAATCGATGGGTTGGATCATCGATTATTGTGTTTAGAAGCACAACTAAAAAAATACATCGCAGCACAAGCAGCGTTGCCGATGGTTTCGATTGAACAGGCATTAAAGCATTTGCCGCAGCTAAATTTAACTAAAATCGAAGCTGCGGCGATAAAATTAGGCCAGAAATTATCAAAACCAGCTGATGACAATAATGTAGTGACTTTATTTGATGAAAATCAAGCGTTTATCGGCATTGGCGAATATACCTCAGCAGGTGAGTTGAAAGCTAAGCGTTTGTTAGCGGTTTAGTGATGTTGTTACGTAATAGGCACTGTCATCCTGGCAAATGCGGCGTTATTGCATAAATCGGATCTGTCATCCCCGCGAAGGCGGGGATCCAGGAGAAATTACGAAAAAAAGAGTTTTTTCGTACAATCCATCCTTGGTTCAGAGCTGGATTCCGGAATTTTTGGCTGTCCCTAGCCAAAAATTCCGGAATGACAGTTATTTCTTGATTTACACAACAGCAAGGTAGCCAGTGGTTGAGCGAAGCGGAACCACTGGGTAAATTTAGTTTATTTATTCATTTTCTAGGGTTAAAACGCTGGTTACAGCCTCTATAAAACTATCGACGTAGAGGCAAAAGCACTTATTTACATATCAAGGCCTTTTTTTAAAAGAGGCTAGGGGAAAATTATAAGAAAAATTCGCTTTTGTTATACCTTTAGGGGTATAATCCTAGCTTAAAACTTATCGTCAAATACCACTAGGAGACAAATTACATGGCTTTGACAGTAGAAAAAAGAGCAGAAATTATCAAGCAATTTCAACGTAGCCCGAATGATGTCGGTTCGAGTGAAGTCCAAATTGCCGTGTTAACAGAAGAAATCAAACTGTTGACCGAACATTTGCAGAAAAACAAAAAAGATAATCATTCACGTCGTGGACTGTTAGCTAAGGTGAGCAGAAGACGTCGCTTATTAGATTATCTAAAAAGAACAGACTTTGATTTATACAAAAATGTTATCGAGCGTTTGAAATTACGTCGTTAAAATTAATTATTATTACTAAGGATACAACGTGTCAGTGATTCAAAAAACCTTTCAGTATGGTGAACATCAAGTCACCATTAAAACTGGCTTGGTTGCCAGACAAGCAGATGGTGCCGTGCTTATCAGCATGGGCGACACTATGTTATTAGTGACGGCTGTTTTTAATAAAGACGCTGTGGAAGGGCGAGATTTTTTTCCATTAACGGTAAATTATCAAGAAAAAAGTTATGCTGCCGGTAAAGTGCCTGGCGGCTATTTTAAACGTGAAGGCAAACCTAGCGAACGTGAAGTATTAATATCGCGATTGATCGATAGGCCTATACGCCCGTTGTTTCCTGAAGGTTTTACTAATGAAGTCCAAATCATTGCCACTGTACTATCACTTGATGCTGAGATTGATTCTGATATTCCAGCGCTTTTAGGTGCTTCTGCCGCATTAGCTTTATCTGGTGTGCCGTTTAAAGGTCCAGTAGGTGCTGCGAAAGTTGGCTATAAAGATGGCGTTTTTATGTTAAATCCGAGTTCGAGTGAAATGAAAGAATCAAAACTCGATTTAGTCGTTGCTGGAACCAACAATGCAGTCTTGATGGTAGAGTCAGAAGCTAAAGAATTATCTGAAGAAGTCATGTTAAATGCAGTCTTGTTTGGCCATGAGCATATGCAAATGGCTATTCAAGCAATTAAAGACTTGGTAAACGAAGCGGGTGTTGAAGCATTCGATTGGCAACCGCCGCTAGTAAATGAGAATCTAGCCAAAACATTAGAAGAAAAAATCGCCGTCAAGCTTGGTGAAGCGTATACCATTAAAGATAAAATGCAACGTTATGATGCAATTAAAGCCATTAAAACCGACACACTAGCTGAATTAGTGGATGAAAATGACGAAAATTCACCGACTGAAGCTGAAGTCAAACAATATATGTCTAAGTTAGAAAAACGGTTGGTACGCGGTAAAATCATTGCGGGTGAGAAAAGAATTGATGGTCGTGATACTAAAACCGTACGCGATATCTTAATTGAATTAGGCCTTCTGCCAAGAACCCATGGTTCCGCATTATTTACCCGTGGTGAAACTCAAGCATTAGTTGTAACCACTTTAGGTACAGCGCGCGATGCACAAATTATCGATGCACTTGAAGGTGAAAGTCGTGAAAACTTCATGTTGCACTATAACTTTCCACCGTTTTGTGTTGGTGAAACTGGCATGGTAGGCGCGCCAAAACGTCGTGAAATCGGCCATGGACGCTTAGCTAAGCGGGCTATTAATGCGGTATTGCCGGATGATAAAAGCTTCCCGTATGTTATTCGCGTCGTTTCAGAAATTACTGAATCCAACGGCTCAAGCTCTATGGCAACCGTTTGTGGTACTAGCTTGGCGTTAATGGATGCTGGTGTGCCAATCAAAGCACCGGTTGCAGGAATTGCTATGGGACTCATCAAAGAAGGTGAAAACTTTGCTGTGATTACCGATATCTTAGGCGATGAAGATCATCTCGGTGATATGGATTTCAAAGTTGCAGGTACTGGCGAAGGTGTCACTGCGTTACAAATGGATATTAAAATCGATGGCATCACCAAAGAAATTATGGCAACTGCATTGGAGCAGGCTAACGAAGCACGTATGCATATTTTAGCGCTGATGAATCAAACCATCACTTCGGCACGCACTGAAATGTCGGATTATGCCCCAAGGCTTATCAGCATGGAAATTTCTAAAGAGAAAATTCGTGACGTCATCGGCAAGGGTGGTTCAACCATACGTGGTATCATTGAGCGGACTGGTACGAATATTGATATTACTGACGAAGGCATCGTCACAATAGCTTCCACCGACTTAATGGCGGCAGAACAAGCACGTAAAGAAATCGAAATGCTTTCTGCAGAAGCAGAAGTGGGTAAGGTTTATGAAGGCAAAGTTGTGCGTATTGCTGATTTCGGCGCTTTCGTGAATATTTTACCGGGTAAAGATGGCTTAGTGCACATTTCACAAATTGCCCAAGAACGCGTTAATAAAGTTGAAGATTATTTACAACTTGAGCAAATGGTTAAGGTCAAAGTCATAGAAATTGACAAAATGGGCCGTGTTAAACTAAGCATGAAACAGGTTGAAGAATAGAAATATACTTATTCTTGTAACTTGAGTTGATTCTCAGATTGGATTGTAGGTTGGGTTGAGCGCAAGCGAAGCCCAACAAAATTTATACAGTCATTTCGGCATAGGCGGGAATCCAGCAGAATCTAAATACTGTAGCCGGTGTGGCACGAAGTGTAACACCGGATTTAAGCCGGCCCGGTGTTTCGCTGCGCTGCACACCGGCTATCAACTACAGATATCCCTATGAAAAAATTCCCGAATGAAATGACAAATACAGAATCTAATTGCGATGATTCACCAAATTCAAAAACTCCGTACGTGTACTGTTGTTTGAACGTAAGGTTCCTAACATCATTGACGTTGTCATAATCGAGTTTTGCTTGGCGACACCACGCATCATCATACATAAATGCTTTGCTTCAATAATTACACCGACACCTTTAGCACCAACGACTTCCGTGAGACATTCAGCGATTTGTTTGGTTAATTGTTCTTGAATTTGTAAGCGTCTAGCAAAATGGTCGACAATTCTAGCGATTTTCGATAAACCGATGACTTTACCATTGGGCAAATAACCGATATGACATTTACCGATAAATGGCAATAAATGATGTTCACAAAGAGAATAAAGCTCTATGTTTTTAACGATGACCAACTCGTCCATAGCAGATTCAAAGACAGCACCGTTAATGATTTTAGTGAGATCTTGTTTATAACCTTGAGTTAAAAATTGCATGGCCTCGGAAGCACGTCTAGGCGTATCGCGCAAGCCTTCGCGTTGTAAATCTTCACCTAATTCATTGATAATAGAAGCATATAAATTAGCTAACATCGTTTATATCCAAATTTTGTAGCCGGTGTGCAGCGGAGCGCAACACCGGGAATAACTAATCAAGCCAGTTGTAGAAATCGTAGCCGGTGCGCAGCGCAAGTGAAACACCGGGAAAAGCTACAACATCGAAAACCACCTTTAAGCCACCAATTTAATCACATTCACTAAAAAATCACAAAAAAAATTTCTTAAACTACTTGAATTTCTTGACACGGATCCCCAATTAGCTATCATAGCAGTCACAATGACTGTTAATGGGTTGGCTAAGTATTAGCTAACTATTAGCGTCAATCAATTTAATTAGGAGGAAAAAACTAATATGAGTACTGTTAAATTTAAGCCGTTGCAAGACCGTGTGCTTGTGCAACGTTTGGAACATGAAGCCAAATCTCCTGGTGGTATCGTAATTCCCGATAGTGCTAAAGAAAAACCAATCGAGGGTGTTGTTGTTGCTACGGGTCCAGGTAAGTCATTAGACAATGGCGAAACACGAGCATTAGCAATCAAACAAGGCGATAAAGTGCTCTTTGGTAAATATTCTGGCACCGAAGTTAAACTAGACGGTGAAGAATATATCGTTATGCGTGAAGATGATATTTTAGGCATCGTTGCGTAAATACCAATTATTGATATAACTAATTTAGAGGAATAATTATTATGGCATTTAAAGAAATAACCTTTTCTGATAGCGCAAGAGGGCTGATTGCTAAAGGCGTAAACACACTTGCAAATGCAGTAAAAGTTACTTTAGGCCCAAAAGGTCGTAACGTTGTTTTAGAAAAATCATTCGGCGCACCAACCGTCACTAAAGATGGTGTTTCCGTTGCTAAAGAAATCGAACTTGAAAACAAGTTTGAAAATATGGGTGCACAAATGGTTAAAGAAGTTGCATCACAAACTTCTGATGTTGCCGGTGACGGTACTACCACTGCGACTGTCTTGGCCCAAGCAGTTTTAGCTGAAGGCATGAAAGGCGTTGCTGCAGGCATGAACCCAATGGATCTAAAACGTGGTATCGACAAAGGTGTGACTGCGGCTATCGATTCACTTGCAAGCTTATCTAAACCTTGCAAAGATTCTAAAGCAATTGCTCAGGTTGGCACGATTTCTGCCAATGCTGATGTGGCTGTAGGCGAAATCATTGCTCAAGCGATGGAAAAAGTGGGTAAAGAAGGCGTAATTACCGTTGAAGAAGGTAATAGCTTAGAAAACTTACTTGAAGTGGTTGAAGGTATGCAATTCGATCGTGGTTACATTTCACCTTACTTCATCAATAATCAACAAAACATGAGTGTTGAATTAGAAAGCCCTTACATTCTTGTGACCGACAAGAAAATTTCTAACATTCGTGATTTATTACCGACACTAGAAGCAGTGGCTAAACAAGGCAAGTCTTTTTTAATCATCGCTGAAGATATTGAAGGTGAAGCGCTAGCAACTTTAGTGGTTAACAATATGCGTGGCATATTAAAAGTTGCTGCGGTTAAAGCACCTGGATTCGGTGATCGACGTAAAGCGATGTTGCAAGATATCGCTGTCTTGACTGCAGGTACGGTAATTTCTGAAGAAGTTGGTTTAAGCTTAGATAACATCAAGCTAGAAGACTTAGGTACTGCGAAAAAAATCGTTATTACCAAAGACAATACCACTGTCATTGATGGTTCTGGTAAACAAGGTGATATCCAAGAACGCATCACGCAAATTCGTGCGCAAATCGAAGAAACTTCTTCTGACTACGATCGCGAAAAATTGCAAGAACGTTTAGCTAAATTAGCTGGCGGTGTTGCTGTGATTAAAGTCGGTGCAGCTACCGAAGTTGAAATGAAAGAAAAGAAAGCCCGTGTTGAAGATGCACTACATGCAACTCGTGCTGCGGTTGAAGAAGGCATTGTACCTGGGGGCGGTGTTGCTTTCATTCGTGCGATTCAGGCATTAGACAAGGTAAAAGGTGATAATGAAGATCAACAAGCAGGTGTTAATATCTTGCGTCGTGCTTTAGAAGCACCTTTACGTCAAATCGTTACTAACGCTGGTGCTGAAGCTTCAGTTATCTTAAACGCAGTGAAAAAAGAAAAAGATAACTACGGCTACAATGCAGCCAATGGTGAATTTGGTGATATGGTTGCCATGGGTATTTTGGATCCAACCAAAGTATCGCGTACTGCCTTACAAAATGCAGCATCGATTTCAGGTTTAATGATCACAACCGAATGCATGGTTGCTGAAGCACCTAAAAAAGATGAGCCTGCTGCTGGTCCTGCTGACATGGGCGGCATGGGTGGTATGGGCGGCATGGGCGGTATGGGTGGCATGGGCATGTAAGCTCAACATCGATATTTCCCAAGCGTACATTACGCCGAAAAAGCCCCGCATTTTGCGGGGCTTTTTTTTTAGCTTTTTGTTTGATATATGGTAGATTGGGTTGAGCGTCAGCGAAGCCCAACAAATTCAACTTCCCGTAGCCGGTGTGCAGCGTTAGCGAAACACCGGGAGATTATTTATTGTAAATAAAATTCTATTGTAGGTTGGGTTGAGCGGCAGCGAAGCCCAACGAATTCAAATTGCCCGTAGCCGGTATGCAGCGCAGCGCAACACCAAGAGATTAATTTGCACCGCAACCAATCCACAAAATATAAAATTTTATAATAAATTGAATTAGTTAGCTCAATATCCCTGCTGATGTACTGTTAATTGCCAAAAAATCAGTAAAAATTACCGAAAATTGCTTGCTGTTTGC
>JBCDIY010000051.1:0-7666 GCA_038748435.1 Pseudomonadota bacterium
AAACATAAAAAATTAATTGATACTCTTAGCTGTTTGATTAGGCTTAACTAGCTGAGCAGAATAGTTGGCCATCTTGTTTTTGGCTTTTGCTTTCATCACTAATACGTTGCCAAGTAAAACGAGAACAAGGCCGATTAGCGTTAGGATGTTCCAAGTAAAGGATTCAAAAATCGTTGAAACAATCATGGCTATGATCGGCGTTAATACAAAGACATAGGGTGCTTTTTCCGGACCAATTTTTTTAATCAATGTCACATAAGTCCCAAAAGCAATAACGGAACCAAACACCGCTAAAAAAGCTAAAGAACCGACATAGTCTATCTGCCAATCAAAACTCGGTTTATGACCAGTGAAAATGGCAAGTAATGCCATTATAATTGCACCGTAGAGCATGCCGTAGGCATTACTTTGCAATACGGGTAATTTTTTTAGATTGATTGTCGCGACAATATTGGAACACGAAGCGATAAACGTAGCGATGAGGCAATAAATAAATCCTAATAACATATGTGTATGCAAGATATGATTGATAGTCAAGTGATTAAATTCTGCATCCATGATAAAAACTAAGCCGATAATCCCCATCACGGCACCGCATAGCATCAACCAAGAGAGTGGTGTTTTTAAAATGAAACGACTTAAAAATAAATTGAAAATCGTCATCATGGCAAAGATAACGGCGACTAATCCAGAAACTAAATATTGTGTGCCAAAATAAAAGAAAAGATAATTAAAACAAAACATCATGCTGCCTTGAAAAGCAATGCGTCCATGCGTTGCTAGCGAGTAATTCAGAGGCTTTTTGGTTAGGCGGCAATATAGCATTAAAATTAATGCAGCAAGCATAAATCGATAAGCTACCGACCACATAGGGAAAACCTGACCTAACTGAAATTTAATAGCAAACCAAGTGATTCCCCAAATAAAAACGGTGATGATGTACAAAAAAGCGATCAAATTTTTGCTCCCTCATGCTCGAGTAAATGCTGTTTTATCGCCATAGCGCGACCTTGTGTTTGGCCAGAAAAACCGGTTAAGCCATTAATGCCGATAATACGATGGCAAGGGAATAATAATGGTAATGGATTAGCACGTAGTGCTTGACCCACGGCACGTGGATGTGATTTTAGTTTTTTTGCTAGTGCACCATAGGTTGTAGTTTGTCCCGCAGGAATTTTTTGTAATTGCAAATAAACACGTTTTTGAAAAGCGGTACAACGCAGTTCAAAAGGTAAATCAATTTCAACAGTTGCCTGATTAAAATAATTTGCTAAGGTAGCTACGATGATATTTTCTACTGGTGTTTTCGGCGCAGAAGTTTTTCCTGAAGCAGTTAGATGAATTTCTACCACCTTTTCATCTTCAATCTTAAAGCCAATTTTCCCAATCGGCGTGTGCGTGATAAACATATTGGTTCCTTTTAAAAATAGCGTTGTTGCGTAAATCAAAAAATGACCTGTGATTCCAGACATTTTTGGATAGGGATATCCAAAAATGTCTGGAATTCAGCGCTGCGCCAGGGATGGATTGTACGAAATAACTCACTATTTCATAGATTCTCCTGGATCCCCGCCTACACGGGGATGACAAATCCGATTTATGCAACAATGCTGCCTACACGGGGATGACAAAGCTTATTTATGCAACAATACCGTCTTCGTAGGAATGACAAGGCTTATTTATGCAACAATGCCACTGCGCCGGGATGATAGTGTGGTGATTAACCAATCACTAATACTTGTCCCGGATGAATGATATCATTTTTTAAGTGATTAAGCTGTTTTAATTTTGCAGTTTTTAAATTAAATCGAGCAGCAATTTTGCTTAAACTATCACCGTTATTAACTCGATAAGTTTTTTTATCGATGATATAACTTGGAATGTGGGTGCGTCTAGGAATCCATATCACCAATTGCTTGTGTGAGGTTAACGCTTGGTTGCGCTTTAAGCGGTTCCAAAAGCGTATTGCAGCAATTTTGACATGATATTTTTCGGCTATTTTCCACAAGCTGTCGCCTGATTTCACTGTATGTACCACTTTTTTTGGGCCTAAACGAATTTGCTGTTTTCTTGCATAAGTTATTTCAGATTTTAAATTAACATTCTTGATGTGTTTTTGCTGCCTAGGAATTAATAAAATTTGGCCAGGGTAAATATCATTGTTTTGCAAATGATTGAGTTGTTTAATTAGCTTGATGCGAGTTTTTTCGGTATAGGCGATGCGTGATAAACTGTCTCCTGATTTAACTTTATAGCGTGACCAATTAATTTTGTGATGCTGGGTTTTGTTGAGATTACGTTTGAATTGCGCAATTTTATCGACAGGTAATAATAGTCGATACGGTCCATTCGGATCAGTAGCGAAACGATTGTAACCAGGGTTAAGCTGATAAAGCTCTTGTAAACTAATACCAGCTAATTTAGCAGCCCGCGCCAAATCAATTTGCGAATTGATGTTGACTACGCCAAAGTAAGCACCATTTTTGATATTTGGTAATTCGATACCGTAGTAATCAGGGTATTCAATGACTGCAGCAAGTGCCAGCAATCTTGGCACATAATGTTGCGTTTCATGTGGTAAGGGTAATGCCCAAAAATCTGTACTACGGTGATGTCTATGATTACGTTTTACGGCATTTTCAACTGTGCCAGCACCAGAATCATATGCAGCGATAGCAAGTAACCAGTTGCCATCAAAAAAGCCATGCAAGTAATTTAAATATTCCAAAGCCGCATTAGTTGAGGCATATACATCGCGCCGACCATCGTACCACCAGTCTTCTTTAAGTCCATACCCAGTCGCAGTACCTGGCATTAATTGCCACAATCCTGCTGCACCTCGATCCGAATAAGCAAAGGGATCATAAGTGCTTTCAACGATGGGTAATAATACTAATTCACCTGGTAGTTGGCGCTCTTCCGTTTGTTGATAGACAAAATATAGATACGGCCCAGCATTATTTAACACGCTCTGCAAGTAACCCCGATTACGCTGTAGCCAACGAATTTGGCGCTTGACTTCAGCCTTTGAGGTATTATGTTTTAAGCGAAAGCTTGAGCGCAGCTTATACCAAAATTCTTGTGAATAGCCTGGGCGTTTTTTTGCATTGGCATAATTTTTATCAGCTGAATAAGTTCCATACCAGTTATCACAGGCAGATAGACTGAGATAAGTAAATAGTACCAAAATGGTTATGATTAATCGAGGCAAGCGCTTCATTCGAGCCATATTACGCATTCGTAGGCGTATGGTCAAGCCCTAGACAAAAATTAATATCTATATCAATTACTTAGCATGTAAATCTAGAAATTGTCTTTCCATTTTCTTAGGGCAGTGAATACGCCTATTTCATTATTAAAATCTTGCTTGAAGTGAGATTCCACTGCGGCCTTAATATTGGGATCTTGGCAACGTAAAAATGGGTTAGTGGCTTTTTCGATGGCTATCGTGCTAGGCAGTGAAGGCTGGCTTTGCTGACGTAATGTGACGACTTCTTGGTAGCGTTTTTGGCTAGGCTCATGGTTGGGATCCACTGTTAAGGCAAATTCTAAGTTTCTTTGGGTATATTCGTGGCCACAGTAAACTTGGGTCGTCGCAGCTAAATTAGCGAGTTTATGTAGCGACTGCAACATTTGTTCAGCACTGCCTTCAAATAAGCGGCCACAACCGGCGGAAAACAATGTATCACCACTAAAGACCCAAGCATCATCGTAATAAGCGATATGACCCGCGGTGTGTGCCGGTATATCAAGCACCTTAAAAGTTAATTGCAAAGCAGGAATGTTAACCATATCGCCTTCTTGCACGGTCCGAGTGGCGCCTTTAACTGTTTCTTTCGCAGAAGCATAAACCGGCACATTATAATGTTTAAGCAATTCAGGCACACCACCACAGTGGTCAAAATGATGATGTGTTACTAAGATAGCAACCAATTCAAGTTGCTCAGCAGATAGATAATCGATAACAGGCTGAGCAGCACCAGGATCAACTACCAAACATTGGCGTTTATTATTATGAATTAGCCAGATATAATTGTCTGAAAATGCAGAAATGGGGATAATAGTATGCATAAAGTAATTTCCTGAAAAATATGAATATTAATGCATGGTATAATGAAAAACCTATCGATGCAATGTTGCACATAGAGCGCCAACGTTGTGAATTTTTATTAACAAAATTCACCGGGCAACGCATCGCATTTTTAAGTGAATTTTTACCTTATCAAGAATTAATCCATCATGGTTTTCGTGAAACCTTATTAATTTCTCATCAAGTGAAAAAGTGGTTACCGCAAATTGTTTGCGCTAATTATGATGAGTTACCTTTAGATAGCGATTATTTAAATTGTAGCGTATTGTTGCATATTTTCGACTTTAGTCATTTTGTCGACGAAGTCATTGCCGAGCTTTGGCGCGTCACTGCCGCAGAAGGCATTGTGATAATCTTCGGTTTTAATCCTTATCCGTTATTTGGACAAATGCGTTTGCTAAAGCAACTAGCCAACCAGCAGCAACTCAAACGTGCGATACCACCGAATGTGTTACGTCCAAAACTTATGCATCAAGGTTTTGAATTACTCGAGTTTGGCACAATTATACATCGGCTTGCTAGTAGTAATATTAATTTATTTCATAAGTTGAAATTTTTAGATATAGTAGGTGATATATGCTGGACTGATTCAGGGGCAATTTATTATTAAGTGTTTAAAAAACCAGTTTTAACTTTAACACCACAGATCTTAATGTTAAATAAGCTAAAAAAATTCATTCCTTCTGGACTTGCAGAATCAACTTAATTTGTAGAATTTAAATGACTAAACTTAAAGCAATAGAAATTTTTATCGATGGCGCTTGCAAAGGCAATCCAGGCATAGGTGGATGGGGGGCGGTGTTGCGTTATCAAGGTCAGGAAAAGTATTTTAATGGCGCCGAAGATTTAACCACGAATAATCGCATGGAGCTGACTGCAGCGATAGAAGCTTTAAAAAGAGTCAAGCAACCGTGTCAAATTGATGTGACTACCGATTCAAATTATTTACGTCAAGGCATCACCCAATGGTTGTTTAAATGGAAACAGAATGGCTGGAAAAGTGCCAACAAAAAACCGATAAAAAATCAAGATTTGTGGCAAGCTTTGGATGCATTGACGCAGCAGCATCAAATTCAATGGCATTGGGTTAAAGGCCATAGTGGTCATCGTGAAAATGAACTCGCCGATCAATTAGCCAATGACGCTATTGATCAACTTAGAAATGGAGAAAATACTAATGAAACGTGAAGTGATTATCGATACTGAAACGACTGGACTAGAAACTAAGTTGGGTCATCGAATTATTGAAATCGGTTGTATAGAATTAATAAACCGCGAAGTCACGGATAATAATTTTCACGTTTATATCAATCCAGAGCGAGAGATCGATGCCGGGGCCTTACAAGTCCATGGCATTAGTGCAAGCTTTTTACAAGATAAACCAAAATTTGCAGAAATTTGCCAAGAATTTTTGACGTTTATTAAAGATGCAACCTTAGTGATTCATAACGCGCCATTTGATGTCGGCTTTATCAATTATGAACTTGCTTTACTGAAAGCGAAAAAACACAAACCCATCGATAAATATCTCAAAGTGATCGATACCTTAGCTATGGCGCGGCGTAGGTTTCCTGGCCAACGTAATAGTTTAGATGCTTTGTGTAAACGCTATGAAGTCGATAATTCCAAGCGTGATTTACACGGCGCCTTAGTCGATGCGGATTTATTGGCACAAGTGTATTTGGCCATGACTGGTGGCCAAACCAGTATGTTTGTCGGTGATAATGAGCTTGATGATAAAGAAAAAAATCAACCTTTGGCGATGGGTCGATATGATTATAAAATAATCTATGCAGATGCCACGGAGACCGATGCTCACCAAGCCTATCTACAAGCGTTAACAGAAAAATCCGGCCAACCGGCTTTATGGCAAAAGTTAGTGCAAGAAGATGACAGAAATTAGTATATACTTAATAATTAGTTTTTGTTATTTGCTTGTTCGTTAGGTTGCGCGTCGCGCGCTACCCAACAAATGTTACTTGAACCTTTGACGTTGAGCTTTGCCAGGCTCAAAGCAACCTAAACATTTTGTGATGCACTTATAGCTGAAAGGTAAAAAAATGAAAAGATATAACATATTTCAACCTTATCTATTGTCGTTTTATTCGCAACCACTTTATCGTGATGTCGCTCAGCGTTGGCGCGGCATTGGCTTTTTCTATCTTTTGGTGTTGTTGTTTTTAGCTTGGCTGCCAATAATGGTGGCATTTCACTATGATATTAAAAAAATTGTGAATGAAAAATTACCGCCGATTATCAATCAAATTCCCAATATTAGCTTCCAACAAGGCCAAACCAACATTGACCAGCCATCCCCGGTATTTATAAAGGAACCCGGGTCACAAAATAACATTGCAGTGATCGATACCTCAGGTAAATATAATAATTTATCCGAAGCTAATGCCTATATTTTATTAACCAAAGATAAATTGTATGTGCGATCTGAAGCTGGGCCGAGGATTTACAATGTTGAAACCTTTGGTGATCGCAAAATTACTCGTTCAGATATTAACACTTACGCAGAAAATTTTAAAAATTGGGCGGTAACGGTGTTTTATCCGATCGTCATGTTTGTCTCAATCATCTATCGTTTATTAGAGGCATTGATTATCGCCGCAATAGGTGCAATTATCTTTGATGCTAAGTTAAAGACTAAATTGGACTTTAAATCTATATTTCGCTTAAGCGTTGTCGCTATGACACCAGCGATTATCATCGCTACCATAGTGGATTTTATGAATGTCTCTGGCCGCTGGTTATTAATTGTCTATGCGGTAATTTCTTTAGCTTATCTCTACTTTGCTATGCAGTCGAATGCTAACAATAATGTTCAAACTAACCAACCACCATCGGTTGAAAAGGCGATGTAATAATCCGTAGGTTAGGTTAAACGCTAGCCAAGCCCAACACAAGTACTCAGACTATTTACGTTGGGCTTCGTTTCTCAACCCTACCTACATAATTTATCCAATAGTGTCACTTCTAATCAAACAAATCGTAAAAAAAATTACCAATTTGTTATTTTATAAGCAATTGTTATAAAATAGTCCACCCGTATGATTTATGAGTGCGGATTGAATCAGATATGAATACTTAAATAACAGTAATTAAAGTACAAAGTTATTTTCAACTTGAGGAAATATCAATATGCCGAAAAATTCACCTGATGGTAATAATGCAGCCGAAAAAACTCTCGTAAAGATAATTAAAAACACAAATTTTGGTACTAGCCAGGATAATCTAGAGCAGTTTGGATTATTATTCGGGTGCTCGTTATTCGGGATACTTTCCATGTTACCTTACTGGGATGCTGGTAAAACAGCTGCTGAAAAAGCAGTTATGCCGGAAGGTGAGTTATTGAGTCAAAATGCCCGCTATGTTTTATATATTGGATCCGGACTGTATTTAAATTTTTTATTGAATATATATGGTGCATATAAAGTAATGAGTTACAAAAGTGACAAAATGAACCTTTCTTGGTTTATATCACCAAAATATAAAATTAAATCTTTGCTAACCGATAGAGAGTTAGAGACACAACTATACCATTATACCGTTGAAAAATTGAATAAATAT
>JBCDIY010000052.1:0-7547 GCA_038748435.1 Pseudomonadota bacterium
AAATAAGATGATGCAATTAGGGCGACCGCTACGAGCGGTCGCCTAGGAGAAAAACAAAAAATAGGAACTTTATGCATAATAAATTATTTATGCAACAACGCCGCGAAGGCGGGAATCCAGGAGAAATTACGAAAAAATGAGTTATTTCGTATTAACCATCCCTGGTGCCAAACTGTATTCTGGATATTTTCTGCAATTTATAGCAAAAAATTCCACAATGACAGTGATAGTTATTATTAATTCTATAAGGCTAAAACACCAGAAAAAAGTAAATATCGAAAATGAGTAAAAAATTATTCAAATCGACTTCTTTAGTCTCTAGTATGACCATGATATCGCGTGTCTTGGGCTTTGTGCGCGATATGGTAGCAGCACAAATCTTTGGCGCCACCGCGGCAGTGGATGCGTTTTACATCGCTTTTAAAATTCCTAATTTTATGCGGGCATTGTTTGCCGAAGGTTCATTTTCGCAAGCGTTTGTGCCAGTCTTGTCGGAATATCGCGAACATGAATCCATATCTGACACAAAACGCTTTATCAGTTATATTGGCGGTAATCTCGGCAGCGTTTTATTGATAATCACGCTATTGGGCTTATTCATAGCACCACTATTGATTATGATTTCTGCACCGGGGCTAGAACAATTTCGCTTTGATTTAGCCACCCACATGTTAAGGATTACCTTTCCCTATTTAATATTAATCTCACTTACGGCATTTGTTGGCGCCACACTAAATAGTTTTGGACGTTTTGGCGTGCCGGCATTTACTCCGGCGCTATTAAATATCGTGTTAATTGCGACTGCGCTGTTTTTATCACCGTATTTGAATATTTCCGTTTATTCGCAAGCTTGGGGGGTATTAATCGCGGGTTTTGTCCAATTGGCATTCCAACTCATTGCGCTTTGGCGGCGCGATTTATTAGTCGCGCCGCGCATCAATTGGCGTGATCCAGGAGTAAGAAAAGTATTGCTGCTGATGTTGCCAGCATTATTTGGCGCCTCTATTGGTCAGCTCAGCTTATTACTCAATACTATTTTTGCCTCATTTTTACCCCCAGGAAGTGTGACATGGTTGTATTATTCCGATCGTTTAGCCTATTTTCCATTGGGAGTTTTTGGTGTAGCACTGGCGACGGTGGTGTTGCCGCATTTATCGCGGCAATATGCAAAAAAATCGCAAAAACAATATGTTGCTGCGCTTGATTGGGCCATTCGCATTAATTTGTTAATTGGTATTCCTGCCGCTTTGATATTATGGGTCTTGGCTGGCCCAATTATTACTACGCTGTTTAATTACGGTATTTTTAATCAATTCGACGTATTAATGACACGTCAAAGTGTAATCGCTTATAGCATTGGTTTAACGGCATTTATGTTGGTAAAAGTTTTGGTGACTGGATTTTTTGCGCGCCAAAATGTCAAGACGCCGGTGCGTATTGGTGTTGTGGTTATCATTGCTAATGTCTGTTTTAACGCACTGTTAATCGTGCCTTTACGACACGCTGGTTTAGCGCTAGCGACCTCACTATCGGCATGGCTTAACGTGCTGTTATTACTAGTGACATTAATACGTAAACAGATATTTCATTTTGTTAGTGGCTGGCCAGTATTTTTATCGCGCCTAATTGCAGCTAATTTTATCATGGTGTTAGTCATTTATTTATTAAGATCGCCGCTAGCGGTATGGTTTAATCGCAGTTGGGAAATGCGCTTTACCCATTTATTTCTGTTATTATTCATAGGTATCATTACTTATTTTGCGGTATTATTTATTTCTGGAATTCGTTTTAAACATCTACTTGTACATGAAACTATTTAATTTAAGTCAAAAATACGCTTTTACTAAATTTAAGCAACTCCAAGCGACTGTCGTGACCATCGGTAATTTTGATGGTTTGCACTTAGGCCATCAAGCCATGTTAAAGCAATTACAAAGCCAGGCAAACAGTTTAAAAATACCGTCAGTATTATTAACATTTGAACCGTATCCAAAAGAATTTTTTGCGCCGTCACACGCGCCAGCACGGTTAACTACACTTACTGAGAAAATAAGTTTGCTCAAATCATCCGGTGTGGATTTTCTCGCACGTTTAGCTTTTAATAAATCGCTTTCTCAATTATCGCCGCAAGCTTTTATCGAAGAAATTTTAATGCAACATTTAAAGGCAAAATTAATCATTGTCGGTGATGATTTTCATTTTGGTCACAAACGTCAGGGTAACGTTGCTACATTAAAAAAATTTGCTGCGCGCTATGATTATCAATTGCAGCAATTAGATTCTATAAAACAACACCAATTACGCGTCAGTAGTAGTCAAGTGCGTGAACTTTTAAAACAAGGTGATTTCGCTAAAGTTAGCCAACTTTTAGGGCGAGATTACAGTATTTGTGGTAGAGTATACCATGGTGACAAACGTGGTCGACAATTAGGCTTTGCCACAGCAAACCTAGCTTTAAAGCGGCTAGTGCCACCTTTATGGGGTGTGTATGCAGTGACTGTAGAAGGTGTTGCTGATAAACCTTGGCCGGCTGTCGCTAATGTAGGTAAGCGACCTACAGTTGCTGGTGAACGCATGTTGCTGGAAGTGCACTTGTTTGATTGGCACAAAGAGATTTATGGTCAGCGCATCAAAGTGAATTTTCATAAGCAAATCCGTGCAGAGAAAAAATTTACTTCGTTAGAGGAATTAACTACGCAAATTAAAAAAGATGTTTTACAGGCAAAGAGTTATTTAAATTATGACAAAGCGTGATTACAAAGAGACAATCAATTTACCAAAAACGGCTTTTCCTATGAAAGCCAGTTTAGCGCAGCGTGAACCAGAACAATTAAAACAATGGCAGCAGGACGATATTTACCAAAAAATTCGTCAACATAAAAAAGCTGCACAGAAATTTATATTACATGATGGCCCGCCTTATGCTAACGGTAATATTCACTTAGGTCATGCCGAGAATAAAATACTTAAAGATATCATTGTAAAAGCGAAAAATTTATCAGGTTTTGACGCGCCATATGTTCCTGGTTGGGATTGTCATGGTTTACCGATCGAGCACAAAATTGAAAAGAAATTTGGTAAAGCTGGCGCTAAGATTGATGCCAAAACATTTCGGCAAAAATGTCGTGAATATGCTGCAAAACAAATGCAAATTCAATCACAAGAATTTCAACGCTTAGGTATTTTTGGTGATTGGCAAAACCCTTATATGACCATGGATCCATTATTTGAAGCCAATGTAATTCGCGCTTTTGCTAAGATGATCGAAAACGGTCATTTAGTCCGCGGCCAAAAACCGGTGCATTGGTGTTTAGATTGCGCCTCAGCATTGGCTGAAGCGGAAGTGGAATATCAAGATAAAGCTTCGCCAGCTATTGATGTAGGCTTTGAAGTGATAGAACAAGAAGTACTATTAGAAAAATTTAGCTGCGAAGATAAAAATATTACAACGCCGATTCAAGTTGTCATCTGGACTACAACGCCTTGGACATTGCCAGCAAATCAAGCGGTTTGTTTGCATCGAGATTTAGATTATGTATTGCTAAAATGCCAAGAAAAATATTTAGTCTTGGCTGCGGATTTAATCGTGAGCTGTACACAACGTTATGGTTGTGACGATTATACCGAACTGGCTAAAGTTAAAGGCGAGCAATTAGAAGGTATTTTATTACAACATCCATTTTATGATCGACAAGTGCCAATTACCTTAGGTGAGCATGTCACACTCGAAACCGGGACAGGTTGTGTGCATACTGCACCCGCACACGGTTTAGATGATTATTTCATTGGTCAGCAGTATGATTTACCATTAGATAATCCAGTAGATCAAAAAGGTTGTTTTAACGCTGACGTTGCACTATTTGCGAATTTACATGTATTTAAAGCTAATCAAGCTATTATCGACGAATTAAAAGCTAAACAGCATTTAATTCATGAACAATCGATTACGCATAGCTATCCACATTGTTGGCGGCATAAAACACCGTTGATTTTTCGTGCCACACCGCAGTGGTTCTTTAGCATGGAGCAGGCGGACCTCCGCGATAATGCATTAAACGCATTAGAAGGAATTACTTTTATTCCTGAGTCTGGTAAAAAAAGACTGACGACGATGATTGCAAACCGTCCCGATTGGTGTATATCACGCCAGCGAACTTGGGGAGTACCGTTAGCATTATTTATTGATAAGCAAACAGGTGAATGTCATCCAGATACCGTAGCCTTGTTATATCAAGTCGCAGAACGTGTGGAACAGCATGGTGTTGAAGCCTGGTATGATTTAAAGCAAGAAGATTTTATCAAAACGGATACAGAAAAATATCAAAAAAGCTTGGATATTTTAGATGTTTGGTTTGATTCTGGTGTAACACATTACTGTGTGTTAGAGCAAAATCCACAATTACAAAAGCCTGCTGAGGTTTATTTAGAAGGTTCGGATCAACACCGCGGTTGGTTTCAATCTTCATTATTAACTGCTATGGGTATGCATGAAGCAGCACCATTTAAAACTTTATTGACGCATGGTTTTATTGTCGATGCTCAGGGCCACAAGATGTCAAAATCCGTGGGTAATGTCGCATCGCCGGAAAAAATCATGAAAACTTTAGGTGCAGATATTATTCGCTTGTGGGTTGCTGCAAGTGATTATCGCGGCGAAGTTAGTGTTTCTGATGAGATTTTTAAACGCACCAGTGATAGCTATCGGCGTTTACGTAATACCGCAAGATATTTACTTGCAAATCTAAATGATTACGATCCAGAAGCACATGTCGTGCCAGTAGAAGCCATGTTAGCATTAGATAAGTATATCGTCGCTAAAGCGTATCGCTTACAACAGCAAATTAAAGACCATTACGATGCTTATCAATTCTTACAAGTGCAGCAAATAATTCATCACTTTTGTGCTATGGATTTAGGCGCTTTCTATTTAGATGTTATCAAAGATAGGCAATACACGACAAAAACTGATAGTTTAGCCAGACGTTCGGCACAAACAGCAATGTACCACGTGTTGCATGCGCTAGTGCGCTGGATAGCACCGATTTTATCATTTACCGCTGAAGAGATTTGGCGCTATATTCCAGGTGAAAAAGCAGGTTCTGTGTTTATGACCGAATGGTACGATGGTTTATTTGATATAGCAGATCAAACGACGTTAGCAATTCCAGCATGGGAAAAAATTATTCAAGTACGTGATGCGGTGAATAAAGTCTTAGAAGCCCATCGCAATGCGGGTGATATTGGTGCACCATTAGATGCAGAAGTAAAATTATTTTGCCAAGATGAATTAGCTGAGACATTAGCGCAACTTGAAGATGAACTGAAGTTTGTATTTATTACTTCAAGTGCAATCGTAGTAAAACAACCACCGCCAACCCAAGCAGAAGCCAGTGATATCGAAGGCTTGTGGTTGCAAGTAATACGTTCTAAGTATAAAAAATGTATTCGTTGTTGGCACCATAGAGCTGATGTTGGTGCAAATACAGCGCATCCAGAAATTTGCTTGCGTTGTGTAGAAAACGTTGATGGTGATGGCGAACAACGGCAATTTGCCTAAGATTCTAAAACAAAATGTTATTTTGTAAAATTCATGTTGTATATAGGTTGAGTTGAGCGCTAGCGTGGCCAACAATCGTTTGGGATTGTAACTGGTGTTTAGCAAAACGCAACACAAGGACATAAAAAACGTAAACTATGAAAAATTTATCTTGGCTATTTATCAGTTTATTCATTATCATTGCGGATCAAATTACCAAAATCATCGCCCTCGCGCACCTATCTTATGCAACGCCAGTTGCCGTTATGCCTTTTGTCAATTTAACCTTGGCGTTTAACAAAGGTGCGGCATTTAGCATGCTTGGCCAAGCTGGTGGTTGGCAGCTTTGGTTTTTTTCTTGCGTTGCCATTGCAGTGAGTGTTGGATTAGGCATTTATCTTTATCATTTACCCAAAAAAGGCTGGTTGACTAAACTAGCAATCGCTTTAATTATCGGCGGTGCGTTAGGCAATGTTGTCGATCGCGTCTTGCGTGGTTATGTGATAGACTTTATCGATGTTTATGTCAAGCAATGGCATTGGCCGGTGTTTAACGTGGCTGATTCTGCTATCACAATCGGCGCAATTTTATTTATAATAACCTTAATGTTTAACTCGAAAGTAAATAGTTAAATTCCTCTATAATTCACAGGAGAAAATTAAATGAGTGCAATGATGGAAACCACAATTCAACAAATGGCTGCCCGCGGTAAAGGTATATTGGCCGCAGATGAAAGTACCGGCACAATAAAAAAACGTTTTGACTCCATTGGTATTGAGAATACTGAAGAAAATCGCCGTGCTTATCGTGAATTATTATTTACCACAGACAATTTGGCAGATTATATTTGTGGTGTGATTTGTTTTGAAGAAACTTTAGATCAAAGCACCAAGGATGGTCATAATTTCACAATACTATTGCAAGAAAAAGGCATGGTGCCTGGCATTAAGGTAGATAAAGGCTTAATTCCCTTAGTGAATGGTAAAGACGAAAAAACCACTCAAGGCTTAGATGGTTTACCAGACAGGCTTGCAGAGTATAAAGCCAAAGGTGCCAGATTTGCTAAATGGCGTGTGGTTTATAATATCGATACACGCAAGCCTTCACATCTGGCCATCATGACTAATGCCGAGTTACTCGCACGTTATGCAGCGATTTGCCAAAGTTTAGAGATTGTACCTATTGTCGAGCCTGAATTACTCATGGATGGCGATCATGATATCGAACGTTGCCGTTTCGTTTCGGAAATGACATTTCGTCAAGTTTTTGCTGCGTTAGCAAGACATCATGTGGTGCTAGAACATATGATCTTAAAACCCAGCATGATCATCAGTGGCCAAAATTGTGCTACCCAAGCTAATGTCGATACGGTCGCTTCAGAAACCATCAAAGTATTATTGCGCACCGTTCCAGCTGCGGTACCAAGCATTAATTTCTTGTCTGGCGGCCAAAGCGCAGAGTTAGCCACACAGCATTTAAATCGTATGAATGCATTATTTCCACATCTGCCGTGGAACTTAAGCTTCTCTTATGGCCGTGCTTTGCAGGCACCTTGTTTGGCTGCTTGGAAAGGTAACAGTGCTAACATCGCAGCTGCACAAAAAGCATTATTTGAACGAGCTAAGTTAAATTCTGCTGCTTGTTTAGGTGAGTATTCTGAGAGCTTGGAATCTGCGGTTGCTTAATAAATTTAGTAACCATCATCCTTGGTTCAGAGCTGGACTCCACAAATGACAGTATTCGTAGCCCGTGTTTTAACACGGGACAATTAAAAAAAAGCTATTTTGACCAGTGGTTCCGCTACGCTCAATCACTGGCTACGATTATGTGGTGAGTCTTTCGGCTCTGCTGAACAGCGGTTACAATTGTTCCAAAGCAAAAACTTAAGATTGATTATCTTTAAGTTCACTATGAATGATAAGAATGCCAGAAAAGACGACAAATGCAGTTACCCAAAAGACACTTAGCAGTAATATAATTGTACTCATTGAGTTTTTTTCCTAAATTTTGT
>JBCDIY010000053.1:0-7543 GCA_038748435.1 Pseudomonadota bacterium
ATAAGCCACTGCCTAACGTATACAAAATAAAAACTAGAAAAAGTGAAGACCCAGAAAAGTAGCTTGGCCTATTTGTGTTTTTTTAAAATTTGTTGCAAAATTCATAAATAACAGAATCTTTTTTTAATAAAATTAACCATCAATGAAAATTCTCGTACTTATTTTTCTAGTTTTTATTTTGTATACGTTAGGCAGTGGCTTATATTATTTGCTAAACGATCGCGGTAAAACCGACCGTTTAGTCAAGGCGCTTACCTGGCGTATTGGTTTATCTTTAGCCATCTTTTTCCTAATTTTATTGGCTCATGCTATGGGTTGGCTCTCCCCTCAGGGGATATAGTTCAGAACCATTCCCTAACCCCTCTTTTTTCAAAAGATGGGTTAGGGGAAATTTGTCAATATTATATTGTTCTGAAGGCATAGCTATACAACAGAAAAATCCCACCTGTCCTCCCTTTTAAAAAAGGGAGGGACGTAGCGTATTGCATCAGTAAATAAAAACTACGTCGTATCATTCAAAACCGAACCATCCCCCTCTTTTTTCAAAAGATGGGTTAGGGGAGATTTGTCAATACTAAAACCAATAAACAAAAATAAACAAAAATAACCACACCACATCGACAAAATGCCAATACCATGCCGATGCTTCGAAACCAAAATGATCTTCCGAATTGAAATGCCCTTTGGTTGCACGTACCAAAATTACACACAGCATAATTGCACCAATGGTTACATGCGCTGCGTGAAATCCAGTCAACATGAAAAAGGTACTACCGTAAATACCACTACTCATAGTGAGTTGATACACTGTATGCGCGAGTACATATTCGTAAGCTTGAAAAGACAAGAAAATAAACCCTAAAACAATCGTAATAATGAGTCCAGTAATAAATTGGCGCTGATTATTTTTTTTAATGCCCCAGTGTGCCCAAGTCACAGCCACAGCACTAGACAATAAGATTAACGTATTTAATGCGGGAATTCTCCAAGTATGCAAAGTGCCTGCAGGGCCTGGAAAAGCTTGTGGATCGGGATTAACTAATAATGGCCATGTGGCTTTGAAGTTCGGCCATAATAACATTTGCGTGAGAAAAGCACTGCTGTTGCCCTCACCAGCTAAATTAGGCACGCTGACTATGCGTGTATAAAACAATGCACCGAAAAAGATGCCAAAGAAACATACTTCGGTGAAAATGAACCAAAACATTCCCCAGCGGTAGGACCGGTCCATTTGTGCATCTAATAAGCCTGCTTTATTTTCCAGGAATACAGCACGAAACCAAGCAAACATAACGCCAGCGATAATCAGCGAACCACCAAAAAACATAATTGGGCCAACTAAATGTGCATGTAATAAATGGATGGAGCCATAACCGATACAAAAAATACCAATAGCGGCGATGATCGGTAATGGACTGTATTCTGGTACATAGTACGAACCATGTGATGCTGACATTTTCTTTTCCTCTTATTTTATTCTTCCTGTGTTACTACTTGGTTTCTGTTTAAATTTGCTCGCGTCAAATAAAGTATATGAAAGCGTAATACGCTTAATATGCTTTGGTATACTCGGGTCTAAATGAAATACCATCGGCATGTCCATGCCTTCGCCATTTTTGAGTGTTTGTTGATCAAAACAAAAACACTCAGTTTTTTTCAGATAAATTGCCATCTCACCAGGGGTAACGCTAGGAATCGCTTGTACTGTCATAGTTTTTCCCGAGTCGTTTTCAGCGTAATAAGCGATGCGTTTCATTTCACCAGGGTGTAATTTAACTTTACGTACCAACGGATAAAATTTCCACGGTAAGTGCGCATTTTTGCTGGCGTCAAATTCTACCGTTACCCAACGCGATTTATCAATCTCATTAGAGCCGTAAGCGTATTGACCGCTGGTTTTGCCATTTAAGCCGGTAATGTTACATAAAACATTATACAAAGGTACCAAAGCATAACCAAAGCCAAACATGGCGACGACAAATACAATCAGAATTAAAACAGTTTTTTTGTTTTTTACCTTATTTACTGCCATGTTGTTCCGGAATAAATTTAGGTGGTGTAGAAAAAGTATGATGCGGCGCCGGTGAAGCGACCGTCCATTCTAAACCTTTTGCACCTTCCCAAACTTGATCGGTGGCTTTTTTATATTTACCACGAACCGTTTGGATAATATTGTAAAGCAATAGCAATTGTGCTGCACCGAATACAAATGCGCCGATACTGGCAATGGCATTAAAGTCACTAAATTGTAACGCATAATCTGGTATACGACGCGGCATTCCGGCTAAACCTAAAAAATGCATCGGGAAAAAGGTGACATTGACAGAAATAGCAGTGAGCCAAAAGTGCCATTTACCCATGACTTCGTTGTACATATGACCAGTCCATTTGGGTAGCCAGTAATAGATTGCAGCGAAGGCGCTGAATAATGCTCCGGGAACTAACACATAATGGAAGTGAGCAACGACAAAATAAGTATCATGATATTGAAAGTCCGCTGGTACCATCGATAACATTAGTCCAGAAAAACCGCCGATAGTAAATAAAATCACAAAACCAACAGCAAACAGCATCGGTGTTTCAAACGTCATGGCGCCGCGCCACATGGTACTGACCCAGTTGAAAACTTTTACCCCTGTCGGCACAGCGATTAGCATTGTTACATACATAAAAAATAATTCTGCACCTAAACTAATTCCGGTAACAAACATATGATGCGCCCAGACTAAAAATGACAAGATGGCAATACCGGCGATGGCGTAGACCATAAAGGTATAACCAAAAAGCGGCTTACGACTAAAAGTAGGAATAATTTGTGAAATCACCCCAAACGCTGGCAGAATGATGATATAAACTTCGGGATGACCAAAAAACCAAAATAAATGTTGAAATAACAATGGATCACCGCCGCCGGCAGGATTAAAAAAACTAGTACCAAAGTGGCGGTCGGTAAGCATCATGGTCACCGTTCCTGCAAGCACTGGCATGACCGCAAGTAGTAAAAATGCGGTAATTAACCAAGACCAACAAAATATTGGCATGTCCATCAAACGCATCCCTGGGGTGCGTAGGTTTAATATCGTCGCGATAATATTAATTGCACCGAGAATCGAAGAAATCCCCATTAAATGGATGGCAAAAATCATGTAATCGGTACTCGGTGGGCCATATTGTGTAGATAATGGGGCGTAAAACGTCCAACCAAAGTTAGGCGCGGGGCCTGGTAATAATAAGGATAAAATTAATAATAAGAACGCAAACGGTAAAATCCAAAAGCTCAGATTATTTAACCGTGGTAGCGCCATATCTGGGGCGCCTAGCATTAACGGGATCATCCAGTTAGCTAACCCGGTGAAAAATGGCATGACCACCCCAAATATCATCATTAAGCCGTGCAAGGTTATCATTTGATTATAAAAATCTGGTTGCACGAATTGTAATCCAGGTTGATATAATTCCGCTCGAATGAGCATGGCCATCATACCAGCGATGAAAAATACGACACCACTTAAGATGAAATATAAGGTGCCGATGTCTTTATGGTTAGTAGAAAAAAGCCAACGCTTAATAAAAGCAAGCATCTTGTTAGTAAAAGTTCTATTTGTAATTGCTGGAGCTAATTCGCTCATAATAAAAATTCCTCATTTTTATATTTTATTTCATGCAAATGCCTTGGTGTTTCGCTTTGCTGTACACCGGCTACGAGTATTTATGGATTAACAGTTGTATCGCCTTTTTTCGTCAAAGCGGCTTTTTCTTTTTTAATATCGATGGGCTGTACCACATCACCAGTATGGTTGCCCCAAGCATTACGTTCATAGGTAATGATCGCAGCGAGTTCCACATCAGTTAATTGATCGGCAAAACCTTGCATGGCACTGCCGGGTACGCCATTTAATACAATTCTGATGTGGCGTGAAATCGGTTTGCCTACTGCAACCGAATCTGCTCGCAATGCCGGATAAATGGGTGCAATTCCCATGCCATTTTCTTGGTGGCACGCCGCGCAGTATTTATTGTAACTCGATTTGCCAATTTTCATTAACTCGGCAACGTCCATTTTATCTTTGTAAGCTGCTTGGGTTTGCTGTTTTTCTTGACGTTGCGAGGCCACCCATTTGTTGAATTCGGGTCTTGTGACTGCATGTACGACGATCGGCATATAGCCGTGATTTACTCCACACAATTCTGCACATTGGCCACGATAAATGCCTGGCTTTTGGATTTTTGCCCAAGCTTCATGAATAAATCCGGGAATCGCATCGCGTTTAATGCCTAATGCGGGGACCCACCACGAGTGGATCACATCATTCGAAGTCACCACAAAACGAATTTTTTCATTGACCGGCACGACTAAAGGTTTATCCACTTCTAATAAGTACCATTTGTTTTTTGGGGCTTTATTATTAATTTGTTCTAACGACGTACTTAAATTACTATAATAACCAATACCTTCATCTAGGTAATCATATTTCCATTTCCATTGATAGCCGGTGATTTTAATCGTCAAACTAGAATCCGCGTAATCGTTCATGCGAACGAGTACGATGGTTGCTGGAACCGCCATGGCAATTAAGATAATAAATGGCACGATTGCCCAAAAAATTTCTAAAGTTTTATTTTCATGAAATTGGGCTGCCTTAACACCACGCGATTTTCGGTGGTACATAAGTGCTATGAGCATGGCACCAAAGACGACAATACCGATGCCAACGCAAATCCAAAAAATCGTCATGTGGATAAAGTAGATATCTTTACTTAATGGAGTAACACCATAATGCATATTAAATTTAGGAATTTGATATTCATCCGCCGCATAGGCCAAATAACTTGGTAACGCCAAGATAAACAGAATTAAACCTTTAACTGCTTTTAAATTTAAACGCATATTGTTATGACTCCTAGAGCATTCTTTTATAATTTGAGCTTGCGCAAACCGCGCTAGGCTTTGTTTAAAAGCTCGCCCAGCATCGCTTTTTTAAAGGGGATTTATAAACTTACCAGCCTGAATAATTCCCCTGCGGATCACCTTGCTTGACCATATATTTAACTGCTGCAAGGATATCTGCATTGGTACATTGCTTACAACCACCACGATAAGGGGCATGATGTTTACCTAATAAAGTATTACGATACAGTATATCGATATTTTTTTTCGCCAATTGCTGCCAAACTTTTTGATCACCTAATTTAGGTGCCCCCAAACGACCATCGTCATGGCATTGACTACAAGCTTGTGCATAAATTTTTTGACCATGTTCAATGCTAGTATCGACCGGCTTGGTTTCTGCTCGGCGGATATTCTGCATTTCTGAGACATCGCGGCTATTAGCAAGAATATAATCCACAGCGGCTTTAATTTCTGTATCGGAGCAATCTAAGCAGCCACCTTTTTGTGGCATACTGTTATAACCTTTAATCGCATGCACATAGAGCGTGTCTAAGCCTTGATTTTTTAAACGCATTTGCCATTCATAGGCATCATAAATTTTTGGCGCACCGGCAACACCAGCAGTGTGACAGACGGAGCAAACATTATTGTAAATTTTCTCACCGGTAGCATAGTTTTCTTTATCTTCGGTTGTAACTTGCATCGTCGCTTTTTGACTTTTGACGCTCTTTAAATACATAGCGATGGCATTTAAATCGTAAGAGCTCATGTATTGCAAGCTATCGTGATCGACTTCTTTCATCGGTCTGGCGACAGGCCCTGCTTGATTGAGTAATTCATCATGGGTGAATACATTGACGATTTCTGATTGTGGAATGTCTTTGAACTCTAGTGAAGTGATATTGGGTGCCCAGAACCCATCGATGAAGCCACCATTAAGGTAATATTTGTTTTTACTAGCTCCAAGAAAGTTACGTGGCGTATGGCAAGCACCACAATGACCTAAGCCTTGGACTAAGTAAGCGCCACGGTTCCATTGGGCAGAATGCTTGGGGTCGTATTTGTAATAATCGGGTTTAAAAAACATTAATCGCCAACCGAGTTGGGCAAAGCGCCAACTAAATGGCCAGGGAGCACCCGGAGGTTTGTTTTTTTGATTCACTGGTGGGATGGCATCTAAATAAGCCTTGATGGCGATAAGATCTTGTTTACTTACTTTGGTAAATGAAGGGTACGGAAATACCGGGAAATAATATTGGCCTTTGGGATTAATGCCTTCGTGCATCGCGCGGACGAATTGTTTTACCGTCCAATTACCAATACCGGTTTTTTTGTCGGGCGTGATATTCGGAGTATAAAAAACGCCAAATGGTGTATTGATAGCTAATCCGCCAGCAAAGGATTTGCTGCCAGGCTTATTCGTATTGGTATGACAAGCAATACAGTCGCCAGCACGAGCTAAATATTCGCCTTTTTTGATTAACGCTGGATTACCCTTGGTTAAATCTGGCTTAGGATATTTAGGATAGTAGTCAAATCCACTAGTTTTCTTAACTGTGGTGGTATTTTTTGCTGTTGCGGCCTTGTTTGTCGCCGCATTGGGTTTTTCAGCGGCGAAAGCCGATAAATTTAACAAACTGCAAAAAAATAATGCAATTATGTATATAATTATTTTTTTATTGTACACAAAATAATTCCTTTACTCGAAAAAGTCTCTTGGAGATTTAAAGCTAAATCTTGTGATTGACTAATGTATCATAGTTAGTGACATTAGTTGCAAACTAGCAAGTGCTATTCACATTACTAAGCATTGCGGGAACAAGCATAAGATGTTAAATTCCAACACATCGTGAAATTTTACAAAATCTTTATAAGGATTGCAAAAGCATGTTATCGATTATCGTTGCTATGACAGAAAATCACGTCATAGGTAAAGATAATAAAATGCCTTGGCACTTGCCTGCCGACTTGCGTCATTTTAAACAATTGACCTGGGGACATAGTGTAATAATGGGACGAAAGACTTTTCAATCGATTGGCAAAGCATTGCCTGGAAGAGAAAACATTGTGATTACTAAGCAAGCAAGTTTTCAAGCAAAAGATATCATCCTTGCCCATAATACTGAAACAGCAATTACCCTAGCAACGCATCAACAAAAGTTCATTATTGGGGGTGCAGAAATATTTAAACAAGTATTTAGTCAAGTCTCGCGCATTTATCTCACATTAATTCATAGTAAACTTGAAGGAGATTGCTTTTTCCCTGAATTTGATTGGAACGCTTGGAATATTGTAAAAAAAGACCCCCATGCAGCGGATGCTAATAATGCATATCCATTCTCTTTTTTATGCTTGGAGAGAAAATGAAGCATTTTATTTTTAGTTATCTTGTCATTCCGAAATTTTTGGCAATGGAAGGCTAAAAATGTCCAGAATCCAGTTTTGCACCAGGGGTGGATTGTACGAAATAACTCACTATTCTATAGATTTCCCTGGATCCCCGTCCCCGTTCAAGCCGGGGAGGGGCCCTACAGACGGGGATGACAGCAGCTACTTGCTTATTTTTTTAAAAAAGGAACACATTAACAAATGCCAAGACGAACAAAAAATCACTTGTGTAGGTTGGGTTGAGCGCAGCGAAGCCCAACAAAA
>JBCDIY010000054.1:0-7461 GCA_038748435.1 Pseudomonadota bacterium
AAAGATATTAATCCAAGTAAAATTGCTTTTGATCGCTCAGGTTTTAAATATCATGGTCGTGTCAAAGTATTTGCTGAAACCTTACGTGAATCCGGTGTGAAGATTTAAAGGAACCGATTATTATGATGAGTTTTGATATAACCACAAACAGTGATGGCTTGCATGAAAAGTTAATTTACGTTAATCGTAACGCCAAAGTTGTTAAAGGTGGTCGTATATTTAGTTTTTCAGCTGTTACCGTGGTAGGTGATGGTAAAGGCCGTTTAGGCTTTGGTATGGGAAAAGCCAGAGAAGTGCCTGATGCGATTCAAAAAGCATTACAAATGGCTAGAAGAAACATGATTTACATTGAGCTGAATGGTAAAACCGTATGGCATGAAATCATTGGCCGTCATGGTGCAACAAAAGTATTTATCAAACCTGCTTCTGAAGGAACAGGAATTATTGCTGGTGGTGTCATGCGGGCAGTTTTTGAAGTTCTGGGTGTGCAGGATATTTTAGAGAAAACAATAGGCTCGGCTAATCCAGGTAATGTATTGCGTGCTACCATCAATGGATTAACCTCGATGATGTCTCCAGAACAAATCGCGGAAAAACGTGGTTTGTCAGTTAAACAAGTATTAGAAGGTAGTTATGACCGAACAGAACAAGCAAGCTGATTTTAAAGAATTAAAATTAACCTTAGTAAAAAGTCTATCTGGAAGGCTGCGTAAGCATCAAGCTACCATTAAATGTTTAGGCTTAAAAAAAATCAATCAATCAGTCAAGATCAAAACTAATCCTGTGATTATGGGAATGGTAAATAGTGTTTCCTATCTGTTGAATATAGAGGAAGTTAATTAATGAAATTAAATCAGATTGCAGCCGCACCCGGTGCTCGCAAGTCAGCTAAAAGAGTAGGTAGAGGTATTGGTTCTGGTATGGGTAAAACCAGTACGCGTGGCCACAAAGGTCAACATGCTCGATCCGGAGGCTATAAAAAAGTCGGCTTTGAAGGCGGTCAAATGCCATTGCAAAGACGCGTACCAAAATTTGGCTTTAAGCCATTAGCACCTAAGTACACGGCCGTACGCTTAGCGACAATTGCCAAATTGAGTGAAGATGTCGTTGATATGGAGGTTCTAATCAAAGCTGGGTTAGTCGATAAGCGAGAAAAAGTAGTGAAAGTCTACTTATCCGGAACGATAACTAAATCTATCGAACTCAAAGGCATTAAAGTCACCAAAGGTGTCAAAGCTGCTATTGAAAAAGCTGGCGGTAAGGTAACAGAATAATGGCTAAAACCGGTGCTAAAGCTTCAAGTGCGTTTAAGCCTAGCGGTTTAGGAGAACTCAAGCGACGCTTATTATTTGTTTTAGGTGCGATTATTGTTTATCGCATAGGCGCGCATATTCCTGTTCCTGGTTTGGATCCGCAACGATTAGCCGCTTTGTTCCATCAGCAAAGTCAAGGCATCCTCGGCTTGTTCAATATGTTTTCCGGTGGTGCTTTATCGCGCTTAACAGTATTTGCGCTCGGTATCATGCCTTATATCTCCGCATCAATTATCATTCAATTGTTAACCTCGGTTTCGCCTAAGTTAGAACAGCTTAAAAAAGAAGGTGAAGCTGGCAGACGTAAAATAAATCAATATACTCGCTATGGCACATTATTTCTGGCGATATTTCAATCCTTTGGTATGACTAAGGTATTGATCGCCACTGGTATCGCCTTAAATCCCAGTATGAATTTTTATATCGTTACTATCGTTACACTGACTACTGGCACCATGTTTCTAATGTGGTTAGGTGAGCAAATGACTGAAAAAGGGGTAGGTAACGGTATTTCTTTAATTATCTTCGCTGGTATTGTATCTGGCTTACCTGCGGCTATTGCCAGAACCTTACAGCAAGCTCGAGATGGTGAGATTCAAACCTTAAGCATTTTCATTATTTTAGGCCTTATATTAGTTGTCACAGGATTTGTGGTTTTTATGGAAAGGGCGCAAAGACGAATTGCTGTACATTATGCCCAACGTCAACAAGGTAGAAAACTCTATGCTGCTCAGAGTTCACATTTACCACTGAAAATTAATATGTCTGGTGTTATTCCGCCGATATTTGCCACAAGTATTATTTTATTCCCAGCTTCGCTGGCAACTTGGTTCGGTAGAACGCCTGGATTAGGTTGGTTAGAAGATATTGGTTTAGCTTTGCAGCAAGGCACACCGTTGTATATTATTATTTTTACATCTGCTATAATATTTTTCTGTTTTTTCTACACGGCATTAGTTTTTAATCCTAAAGAAACAGCAGATAATTTAAAGAAATCAGGAGCTTATATCCCAGGAATACGCCCTGGTGATCAAACAGCTAATTATATCGATAAGGTGATGACGCGGTTGACCTTAGTAGGTGCAATTTACATCACTTTAGTTTGCTTATTACCTGAATTTCTCAATATTACTTGGAATGTGCCGTTCTATTTTGGCGGTACTTCCTTGTTAATTATCGTAGTGGTAATAATGGATTTTATGGCACAAGTGCAGGCGCATTTAATGTCGCATCAGTATGACTCACTGATGAAAAAATCCAAATTGAAAGGCACAAAATTGCCTGGAGTAAAACCATTTAAATAATATAATTGCTATTTAGAGGTCAATAAAGTGAAAGTGAGTGCTTCAGTAAAAAGAATTTGTCGAGATTGTAAAATTATCAAACGGCATGGTGTCGTCAGAGTGATCTGCAAAGATAAAAGACATAAGCAGCGCCAAGGCTAGTATGCTTGATTTTAAAGTATTTTGCAGTTATGCTATCGACTTTTGGTTTAAAATTTTCAGAGATATAGGGTAGGCTTAATGGAAGTTCGTATTGCAGGTATTAATATTCCAACAAAAAAACATGTGTGGATAGCATTGACTGCCATCTATGGTATCGGTCGCTCAGTTGCACGTCAGATTTGTGATAAAACGGCTGTTGCATACAACACAAAAGTAAAAGATCTACAAGAAGATCAAGTAGAGAAATTACGCAGTGCCGTTGCCACGTTCGAAGTCGAAGGTGAATTACGTCGTACAGTGATGATGAATATAAAACGTAAAATGGATATCGGTTGTTATGCGGGTATTCGACATAGAAGAGGTTTACCTTTAAAACAGCGTACAAAAACCAATGCACGTACGCGTAAAGGTAAACGCAAACCCATAAAAAAATAGTGAATTGAGGTAAAATTTATATGGCTCAAGCAGCAAAGCGTAGTGCAAGTGATAGAACGCGAAAAAGAAAAATAACCAAAACGGTTACCGAAGGTCGCATCTACATCACAGCGAAATTTAATAACACATTGATCATGATTACCGATAAGAAAGGTAATAAATTGGTGCAAGCAAGTGCAGGTTCCTGTGGTTTTAGAGGTTCGAGAAAAAGTACGCCGTTTGCTGCACAGATTGCAGCAGAGACAGCAGCAAAAATTGCGATAGAAAGCTATGGCATGAATAGCGTTGTTGTTGTGGTTAAAGGCCCTGGACCTGGGCGTGAATCTTCTATCCGTGCTTTGATACCTTTAGGTATTAGCATTAAAGAAGTGATTGATGGTACACCAATTCCATTTAATGGGGTTCGTGCGAAAAAGAAACGTAGAGTTTAGTTAGTTTGGAGTGTGATAGATGGCAAGGTATTTAGGCCCAAAATGTAAATTATCACGTCGAGAAGGTGGCGCTGATCTTATGTTGAAAAGTTCAGTAAGACCACTGGATTCTAAATGTAAGTTGGGAATACTACCAGGCGTGCATGCACAAAAACGTAGTCGTCTAACCGATTATGGTGTGCAATTACGTGAAAAGCAAAAAATCAAAAGAATATATGGAATCTTAGAGAGACAATTTCGCAATTATTATAAAAAAGCCGCGCGCAAGCAAGGTGCAACGGGTGAGGTATTGTTGCAAATATTGGAGTCTCGCTTGGATAACGTAGTTTATCGTATGGGATTTGCCAGCACTAGAGCGGAAGCAAGGCAATTGGTCAACCATAAAAGTATTTTAGTGAATGGTTCCGCTGTTAATATTCCTTCTTATACCGTGATGGCAGGCGATAAAGTCGAAGTACGTGAAAAAAGCCGTAATCAACTACGTATTAAGGCAGCATTAGAATTGGCACAACAACGATCACCCTCAGATTGGATTGAAGTTGATGTGAAGGCTTTTGCAGGGACTTATAAATCAATTCCACAGCGTAGTGATTTACCTGCTGATTATAATATGAATTTGATAGTAGAGCTGTATTCCAAGTAACAATTTAGCTATGCTAGTCAAAATAAATTTTACCTAAGGAGTTTTGGTCAATGTCTATGAATATGAGCGTTGAAGATTTTTTAGTACCGAAAACTATACAAGTTGATAAAGTTGATCAATATACTTCTAAAGTTGTATTGGAGCCTTTGGAAAGAGGTTTTGGATATACTTTGGGAAATGCATTACGACGTATTTTGTTATCGTCAATGCCAGGTTGTGCTGTGGTCGAAGTGAATATTCAAGGTGTAGAGCATGAGTATACAACCATCGATGGTATTCAAGAAGATGTTATCGATATACTACTTAATTTAAAAGGTATTACCTTTTTGTTGCAAGGGCGTGATGCCGTAACGCTAAGATTATCCAAAAAAGGCCCAGGGCAAGTGACTGCGGGTGATATATCATTAGAACATGACATAGAAGTGATTAATCCAGAGCATGTGATTGCGACTTTAGCAGATAATGGTGAATTAAATATGACCATGGTTGTTAGACGTGGTCGTGGTTATGTATCTGCATCACAACGCAAGCTCGATGAATTCGAAGAAACAAAAGTTGGTAACCTATATTTAGATGCATCTTTTAGTCCAATCAAACGTGTGGCTTATGCAGTAGAAAGTGCGCGTGTAGAACAACGTACCGATTTAGATAAACTTGTACTCAACATCGAGACTGATGGATCTTTAGATCCTGAAGAAGCTATTCGACGTTCAGCAACTATCTTACAACAACAATTAGCAACATTCGTTACTCTCGAACATGCGCAAAAACATGAAGTTGTGGCAAGTGAACCGCAGTTTGAACAAGTCTTGCTAAGACCCGTTGATGATTTAGAACTCACAGTGCGTTCAGCAAATTGTCTCAAAGCAGAAAATATCTTTTACATTGGTGACTTAGTGCAACGTACCGAAAATGAATTATTAAAAACGCCTAATTTAGGCAAAAAATCTTTGAACGAAATTAAAAACGTACTTGAAACCCATAATTTATCCTTGGGCATGTCCATTCCTAACTGGCCACCAGCTAGTTTAAGAAGTGACAGTGACGATAAAATGCAGCATTAGAGGAAGTTAATCATGCGACATAAGAGAGTTAGTCAGCGTTTTGGTAGAGACACTGCGCATAGACAAGCGATGTTCCGTAATATGGCAAATTCATTATTACAACATGAAGCCATTTTTACCACATTAGCCAAAGCTAAAGCGCTACGTGGTGTTGTTGAGCCACTTATCACTTTAAGTAAAAAGGACAGCGTTGCTAATCGCCGACGTGCGTTTGCAAAATTAAGAGATAAAGCCAACGTTGGTAAACTATTTACTGACCTCGGTCCGCATTATAATAGTCGTCCTGGCGGTTATCTACGTATTATCAAAGCCGGTTTTCGTCATAACGATGCTGCGCCACGTGCATACGTGCAATTAGTTGATCGTGCAGCTAAAGCCCAACCTGCCAAAAGCAAACCTAAAGCACCTGAAGCAGAACAAGCCGAAGCTTAATAACTAGGTGGCATAAATCTGGCTGGTTGAGCTTATCGTAGCTTATAGTGTTGTTGTCTAACAGCAAAGAGAAAAAATGTTTTTTTATTGCAAAGCAACTCACACGAAAAAATAAGTAGACTCTGTCATGCCAGCGCAGGTGGCGCTGTTGCATAAATCGGATTTGTCATCCCCGCGCTCTGGTGGTGCCCACGAATTTCACCAGCGAATTTATACTGAAATATCGCAGAAAAGGGCAAGGATTTTCCCAAACACGTTATGAATACATCCCTGTAAGCTCGGCTGCTTCCTCCATGAAGCAGACGGTTTGTTAAAATCCTTGCCCTTTTCTGCTGAAAATCTATACAAAACTCAGGTCCTATGAGTAGGTTAAAACTCGTGGGGTCACTCAGAGCGCAGCGTGACATTGGGTATTCTGTGCCATTCCCACAAAGGTGACGTGTTTTATAAGTCAAGTTTTGTTTGTTGTGCCATTAGTTTAAGATAATTTGCTGGGAGTTAGTACAATAATCTACGCTGCGAAGGTGGGAAATCCAGGTAAAATAAGGGAAAACCTATGAATATTTTCGATGTTAGCCAAAAAACTATCTTAATCGTCGGTGCTTCATCCGGCATCGGTGAACATTTTGCGAAAACTTTAGCAAAACAAGGCGCAACGCTATTAATTGCCGCACGGCGTATTAAGTTTTTGCAAACATTAACAGATAAATTATTACAACTCGGCGCTAAAGCAGCACATGCGTATCAAGTTGATGTGAGTGATCCCAACGATGTGCAAAATCTGGTAACTGTAATTGAAGCCGATCATCGTCAGATCGACGTATTGATTGTAGCTGCCGGAACCAACATTCGGAAACCATTAACTGAATATAGTGTTGAAGACTGGAATACCGTACGAGCAATTAACTTAGATGGTAATTGGTGGACTTCGCAAGCAGTTGCCAAACACATGATAAAAAATCAAACTGCTGGCAGTATTGTGCATTTAACTTCAGCTGCAGATAAGCGTGTGCTGAGCATAAGTTCTCAAGCTTATCATGCCACCAAAGCAGCAATGCATCAATTAACCAAATCCATGGCAGTAGAGTTGGCACCACACAAAATTCGTGTGAATGCCATTGCACCAGGTTTTTTTGAAACCGATCTTAATCGTGATATGTTAACTGGTAAAAAGGGTGAGCGAGTACTGGCTTCTATTCCTTTAGGTCGCACGGGGCAGCTAGCAGAAATGGATGGGATATTATTGTTGCTTTGCTCCAACGCATCCTCTTATATGACAGGGACTATCCTGCGTATTGACGGTGGTTATGCCACTAATCATATTGGTTTAGACGTAGTATCCACCTGATAACCTTGTTAACTTAATATTTGTTGTTGCTATCAAAGGCCATCACGTTAACAATTATAATTTTGGCTTATCTATTACATCAGCAAAAATTACTGTTATTGTATGTTATGAACTAGTTCGTTTGTGGGCAGAGTAATGGACTGTTTGGTCCAAGTGAATTTAGTTCGGGAGCAGGTATTTTATCATTAAGATTGTTATGAAAAAAATTATACTTCGAAATACTACGGTTAATTATTTTTATTTTTTTAAAAGTATGTATTATTGCATCTTCTATACTCATTGTTGAGGTGGGTATTGGTTGCGTCATTTTTAATTTAACATCTGGGTGCTCTTCTTTGCTAGGGCAAAAT
>JBCDIY010000055.1:0-7446 GCA_038748435.1 Pseudomonadota bacterium
CGTCTTATCTATCGATTCATACGACATATATTCTTTTCCAAATACCTTCGTCAACGCCGCCGTTAACGTCGTCTTACCATGGTCAACGTGTCCTATCGTGCCCACATTTATATGTGGCTTCGTCCGCTCAAATTTCGCTTTGGACATGGATTATTCCTCCATTAGTTAAATTAATACTATTTCTTCAGCTACAGCCCATTCATAAAAATATTTTTACGTTGGTGCCCACAACTGGATTTGAACCAGTGACCTCTTCCTTACCAAGGAAGTGCTCTACCTGCTGAGCTATGTGGGCGTAATAATACAGAACTATCTTTTAATTAAATAATGTTACTTAATTCCTAGCACCCTTGCTCAAGTCAAAAATTATTTTCACCTTGGAGCGGGTGATGGGAATCGAACCCACACTATCAGCTTGGAAGGCTGAAGTTCTACCATTGAACTACACCCGCGGTGGAGGGGGTAGGATTCGAACCTACGAAGGCGAAGCCGTCAGATTTACAGTCTGATCCCTTTGACCGCTCGGGAACCCCTCCAAAAACATGAATTTGTATTTTGATGTAGCATGTATTTTATGTCAAGAGAAAAAATCAGTATTTCCAAGCAAATAGTGAAATTATCAGATTATTTTCGCTTATATAAAATTAAAACTAGCGGAATAGCATGCAAATAACTACTCAAGTCTTCCTATTGATGAATGCTAGTAGAACTATCTGGATTGTTACAACTTAGCGTTTAGAATATTGTGTACCTTTACGCGCTTTATGCAGACCAACTTTTTTACGCTCGACCTTACGCGCATCACGAGTTACAAAACCTGCTTTTCGCAGTAATTTTTTGTAGCCCATTGCACCTGTACCTTCGCCACCTTCATCTTCTTCAGTCCCAGCTTCATCGTAGTTGATTAAAGCACGAGTAATTCCATGACGAATTGCACCCGCTTGACCTGACATGCCGCCGCCTTGCACGGTGATGTAAGCGTCAAAGCGATCTTGCATATCGACGATATCGAAAGGCTGCACAACCATGCGTCTTAACGATGGTCTACCAAAATAATCGGTAATGGGTAATCCATTAATCTTAATATCACCTTTGCCGGGTCGTAAGAAAACTCTTGCTGTGCTGGTTTTACGTCGACCGGTACCATAATATTGAATGACTTGTTTTTTAATCGCCATGATTTATTCCGCTTCTTTAATTTCAAGAGATTGAGGATTCTGAGCAAAATGTGAATGTTCTGCACCTGAAAAGATCTTCAGTTTTTTCATCATTGCCCGACCTAATGGTGAACGTGGCAACATACGTTTAACCGCTAATTCAAGCACCTTTGTCGGTGATCTTTCTAACATTTTCTCAAAGGTTAATGACTTAATCCCACCAGGATAACCGGTATGGCGATAATAAATCTTATCTTTTGCTTTATTTCCAGTTACTCTAACATGGCTTGCATTGATCACAACGATATAATCACCGGTGTCCACATGTGGTGTATATTCTGCTTTATGTTTCCCACGCAAGCGTTTAGCAATTTCACTTGCCAAACGACCTAGCTTTTTATTATTTGCATCAACAAGATACCAATTACGTTCAACCGTCTCTGCTCTTGCATTATATGTTTTCATCGAATGGGTAACTCCAAAAGATTAATGTCATTCACTTAATTGGTGCCTATTCTTTTGCTGAAAAGTGTAGAATAATTACCTTAGGATGATGCATTTTACAGTAGCCAGCTTAAATAAACAAGACTCCGGAAATATTTTAGCTAAACTACTAATTATAAGAGAATACTCTTAATCTTGCGTCATGTCTAATTTGTTAGCAGATAGTGTAGTTATTATGAATAAAGCGCCAAAAATTATATCTCAATCAACGGCTTATGCAGTGAAGCAAAACACTGCTATTGACATCAATATTGCGAATGTATTTTCACCGCAAGAAAATTTACGCTTTTCCTTTATCGGCTATATCCCTCCCTGGTTACAACTAAGTCCTATCAATGGCATGATTACCGGCAAAGCACCTAAAGTCACCTACGATAAAGTTTTTAAAATTTCCGTATTGGCAAGTAATGCTTTTGGTTATGTAAGTCAGCATTTCACCATAAAAGTCTTATGTACGGATATCGTCGATACCATGCCACCGGTATTGGCAAATATTTTAAGTTTACGCAAAAGCTTTTATGGTTATCACCACCTAGCAGAATATACCCCAGACTTACTGGAATACATTTATTGTTTTTATCAACAGCCGGAATATCAACAGGATTTTAATAAAAGCTTCAAAGAGTTTGCTGAAAAATATGAGATCGATTTAGATGATGGTTTAATAAGTTATAAAGATTTTAAAAAGACCTTAGAAAAAATATATCCGAAAATTGAAGAAAATCTGCGAAAATTAATCGCGAATGATTCTATTTTATTTGAAGAAACGATATCAAACGCTCATCTTAGAAATTTATTCCGTCAAGGTAGTGCGCCCTCTGGTGTCATCCCAATTCCACTTTGGAACCATCTTGCCGCACCCTCTTTACATAACTGGGATAATTGGAATCCCTTCGAAAATATCCTCGACCGTGCTTCTGATGAGGTAAGATTATTAAAGCTCGGTAATTTAAAGAAAGAAAAAAAATTGGCCGCGGCTGAAAATAATCAACAACCAACTCCCTCGATTCACAATCTCAAGCCTCAGCTAAAATCAAGATAAGTTTATCTAGCTCCAAAGCTGCCTCAATTTGGACTTCATATATACTTTTCCGGTATTTGCGTAACATTTCTCCCAGATTCTGTAGATTCTCGCTTGGTTGATGTGTCAAATGCCCAGAAAGTTTGCTGAACCATGCCATCTTCACCACTCCCCCAAACTGAAAGTTCTTCTTGCGGATTAATTACTTTTTTGGGTATTCTCTCATAAACATCAGCAATCTCGAGGTTTACTGCTTTTTCTTCTGGTTTTTGTGGATGTTTTAATGTTAGTAAAAAGTCCAACATCTCCTTACTTTGAGAATCAAAAGCAACCATGATCGGCAAGTTAAATAAAGCAGGACCGGTAAAGCAATAAGGAGAATTAAATCCTTCCTGGTCCCATACCCAGTTAGCTGATCCTTTATATGCATCAGAATTACCACAACCATTAATCATGTTAGGATCTCTTTCATGCAGTGCTTTTATAATATCCTTTAATCCACAACGTACTGCTATTTGCATTACCGCAGGGTGATTTGCAGCATTAAATTCTTTTTCTAAGGCTAATAATCGTTTTGCTATGTCATTTTGCCCATAAGTAATAACGGTTATTAAGGCAGTTCCTAATAGATAACTTTGTACATGCAGATCAAGGCCTGAAATTTTTATTAGCTCTTCTACCACAAGAGTCATACCTTGACGAACAGCTATAATCAACGGAGTTTCGTTTAAATAGTTGGTTGTATTGATCTGATCTGGATGTGTTTTTAAAAGTGCGAGAAATTTTTTAACATCGCCAGCTACTAGTGGTGCTGTTAAAATAGTCTGTTGAGTATCATCAGTGTTAGTTCCTTTCATCTTGTTCTCCTTGATCTGCTATTTTATTCTCCAAAATTACAAATGATTATTTGTAAATTCATTGTAATCCCTTTAGTCTAGATTTGTTTATTTAGCCCTGACAATCACCACATCACTTTCAACTGCATGTAAAATGGCATTTGCGGTAGATCCAAGCCAACGGGTGATACCATGACGCCCATGGCTGCCGAGAATTAATAAATCAATTTCTAATTCTTTGGTTTTATTTACCACCTCTTGTTTTACTGAACCAATGACAACATGAATATGCTCTTGCGGTACTAGATAAGGTTCTAATAATTGATTTAGTGCTTGCTTGGCAGAATCAATATATGGGCTTTCTATTTCAGTCACACCCGGATAGCCGTAAGCCGGAATAGGTTCAATGACATGTACCACATATAATTTTGCATCGAATTGGTTAGCTAATTCCCAAGCTTTACGCGCTGCTTGTTTTGCCATGTCACTTAAATCCGTTGCCAACATAATTTTATGATACATATCTACTCCTCAAAAAACCGTTAAGATCAAAATTACTTGTCATTAGCCAGGTTCTGTAACTCAGGCATTAATAAGCGTTTGACAATTTTTCCGCCGATAATATGTTTTTCAATAATTTCATCTATGTCATTTTCCGTCTGATAGGTATACCATACCGCGTCGGGATAGATAACTATGGTAGGGCCTTGTGCGCATCTGCCCATACACCCGGCAATGTTAACTCTAACCCCACCAGGCTTAGCTAGCCCTAATTGTTTTAGCTTATTTTTTGCATAAAGACGCAACTGTGTCGCACCTGCTTGTTCACAACATTTTTTGCCATTGGTTCTGAAATTAGTGCAAAAAAACATATGTAATTTATAAAAAGCCATCGACGTTCCACAAAGAATTAATTTCCGCTACAATCATTTTAGTAGAACTAGCATAGGTAAAGCAATGCAAAATAAGGCTAAAATCAAGCAATTAAAGCAGAACATTATCACTAATGCCGATCAATGTGTGCGTTGTGCTAAATGCCTGCCCTATTGCCCAACCTATGTCATTTCAGAAAATGAGGCTGAATCTGCACGTGGAAGAATTGCTTTACTTAAAGCTTTTGCCCTGGAGCAAACCGATTTATCCGGTAAATCGATTGATTATTTAGATCACTGTTTAACCTGTCGTGCTTGTGAAGCCGTTTGTCCGGCGGAAGTAAAATATGGGACTTTAATTGATCAAGGACGTGAATTAATACATCACTACCCTAGCAATTCCGTCCATCAAAAAATTCCGCATTTACTTAATAAATTAATCTTATCGAAAACAAGCCGTTCTTTTTGGCGTCAAGTCATCCGATTTTATCAGCGAAGTGGTTTAAGCTGGTTAGTTAATAAAACTCACTTATTAAATTTATCGCCGATCCGCACTTACACAAAATTGATCAAACCTATACCTGCGCCAATTGCATGGCAGAATGTCTATATGCCAAAGGGCAAAGCCCAAGGAAAAGTCGCTTTATTCTTAGGCTGTATCAGTGACTTTATTGATCAACAAACTTTACATGCTGGTATTGTGTTGCTCAATCATCTTGGTTATGGCGTATTTGTCCCTCCGCAACAAACTTGCTGTGGTGCTTTGCACCAACACGCGGGAGATAAATCCCAAGCAAATTTACTCCAACAACAAAATCAAGAAATTTTTAGCAACACTATGGTAGAAGCCATTGTCACTACAGCTAGCGGTTGCAGCATTACTTTACAAGAGCAAGTTCGTTTGCCTGTCTTCGATACGGCAGTGTTCTTTGCTATGAATTACCCGATAAAAACTTCACCGTTGCCTACTTGTAACAAGAAAGTTTTATTACATCTACCCTGCACAATGCGTTATGTTATGCGCCAACAACCTGCATTAATTGAGTTATTAAAGCAGATTCCTGGTTTGCAACTACTATTTTTAGAGTCGGAACTTTGCTGTGGTGCTGCTGGGATGCAGATGTTATCTTTTCCCGAACAAGCGAATAAATTAGCTGCACGGATTATTGCAGAAATTCAGTTAAAGCAGCCAGATTTGATTCTTACTTTTAATATTGGTTGTGAGTTGCATCTCATGAATCACTTAAAAAATCGTAAAATAAATATCCAAATCCAACATCCAAGTATTTTCTTAGCAAATTTGTTAAAACTAACTTAAAAATAAGCGCAAAAAACTAAAAAAATATAACACAAATGTGAAAACATATGGTATGTTATGTAATGTTAATGTTAAATATGAGAAGGAAACCATTATGGCAGCTAAATCTTCGAGTGCGAGAGCAAAAAAGAAAACTGCTGCTCGCCGAGCAACTACTAAGGCGACGAAGAAAACCACTAAGTCTAAGGTCGCAAAACGTTCTACTACCAAAAAAGCGACACGTGCTAAAGCAAGTGTTAAAAAGGTAGCAAGATCTGCTAAACCACTTGGTAAGTTAAAAGATGCAATGACAAATTCTCAAGTCATTGCTTATCTATCTGAGCAAACTGATATTGCTAAGAAAGACATCAAAGCTTTATTTGAGTTATTTCCTGCAGTCATCAAAGCTCATATCGCAAAAAATGGCCCTGGGTCATTCAACTTTCTCGGTATGATGAAAGTAGTTACCCAGCATAAGCCTGCGACTAAAGCTCGCAAAGGTATTAATCCTTTCACCGGTGAAGAAATGGTCTTTAAAGCTAAAAAAGCACGTACGGTTGTTAAAGTCCGTGCAATGAAAAAGCTCAAAGATCTGGTTTAGTTTTTCACTGTCGAGATCAAGCCCTGGCACGCCAGGGCTTTTTTTATTCATTTACTTGTCATTCCAGAATTTTTGCATAGGGATATGCAAAAATGTCTGGAATCTAGCTCTGAACCAGGGATGGATTTTACGAAATAACTCTTTTTTTCGTACAATCTCCTGGATTCCCGCCTTCGCGGGAATGACAGAGTTTATTTATTTTTTCGTGCGAATTGCGTTGTAATGAAAAACATTTTTTCTCTTTTGCCTATTGACAACAATACAATAACCTACGCTTGCTTTTTCTAATAACATCCTCACCACAAGTTAAATTAACCTACTTTGCTAAGAAATAAATCCTGATAATTCTGCGTGGTGATCTCAGCAATGGTGGCTACACTCACACCTTTTAAGTTTGCAAGAAATTCTGCGACGTGGCGGACATAAGCAGGTTGGTTTGGTTTGCCACGATAAGGTACTGGTGCCAAATAAGGGCAGTCGGTCTCGATTAATAAACGTTCTAATGGCACTTGTTTATCAACTGCTTGTAGTGCTTTAGCATTTTTAAAGGTGACAATACCGGAAAAAGAAATGTAAAAATTCATCTCCATTCCCATCTGTGCCATTTCCCAGTCTTCGGTAAAGCAATGAAATACTCCACCTACGGTTTTAGCCTCTTCTGCCGCCAAGACATCAAGGGTATCTTGCTTAGCCTGGCGGGTATGAATAATTAATGGTAATTTAGCTTGTTTTGCCGCGCTAATATGCCGACGCAAGCGTGGTATTTGCCAACGGTTATCTGCTTCACTACGATAATAATCTAAGCCAGTTTCACCAATTGCAATAACTTTTTTATGTTGTGCCAATTGTACTAATTGCTCGACACTCGGTTCTTCGGCGACTTCTTCATTGGGATGTAATCCAACACTGCAAAAAACTTCGGGGAATTGTTCTGTTGTTGCCAATAGTTCAGGAAATTTTTCAATTTCTACACAGACATTTAAAAAATGCTGAACTTGATTGGATTGCGCTATTTTAACAACATTGGCAACCTCATTATCAAACAAACTTAAATCTAAAAGATTTAAGTGACAATGCGAATCGGTAAAAACTAAATCTGTCATCACTTATAACCTACTTAATCGTAACCATAAATTTTCTAAACATAATACTTGGTTC